>CAYQVN010000006.1:0-24461 GCA_964420895.1 uncultured Nitrospirota bacterium
AGCCTATTTATGTCTAAGGCCTAACTGCTTTCTACAATATAGCAAGCTCCGTGGTTAAATAGCTTTTGACTTTGCTCTGTGCTTATGCACCTTTGTCCCTGTTTTTATCTTTCCCGATCTCCTCCATCAGGGCATCGGCCAGTTCCTCTTCCTTGACCTTGCGGACGACTTTCCCTCTCCGGAAGACGAGGCCCACCCCTTTGCCGCCGGCAATGCCGAAGTCGGCCTCCCGGGCCTCCCCAGGGCCGTTGACGACACACCCCATGACGGCGACTTCGATCGGATTTTTCATTTTCGCCAGACGCTCTTCCACATCCCGGGCCAGGCCGATCAGGTCGATCTCGCAGCGGCCGCAGGTAGGACAGGAGATCATCACCGGGCCCGCTTCCCGAAGTCCCAGCGATTTGAGAATCTCCATCCCGACCCGCACCTCCTGCACTGGGTCGTCCGTCAGGGAAACCCGAAGGGTATCGCCGATCCCTTCGGACAGGAGGACCCCCAGCCCGACGGAAGATTTCACCGTCCCCGCAAGGAAGGTCCCGGCCTCGGTGATTCCGATATGGAGGGGATAGTCTGTCTTCTGTGCAATCAGACGATAGGCCGCCACAGTCCGGGCCACATCGTGGGCCTTGAGGGAGATCTTGATCTGCCGGAAATCGAGCTCTTCCAGGATCCGGACATGGTGCAGGGCGGACTCCACCATTGCCTCCGGCGTAGGTCCGCCGTACTTCTCCCACATCTCCGGTTCCAGTGACCCCGCATTGACACCGATTCGAATCGGGATCTTTTGTGCCTTGGCCGCCTCAACTACCGCCTCGACCCGTTCCTGTTCCCCGATGTTCCCGGGATTGATCCGGAGTCCGTCGACACCGGCCTCGATCGCCGTCAGGGCCAGGCGATAATTAAAATGGATATCGGCAATCAGGGGAAGATTAACAGCCTTTTTGATCTCTGACAGTGCCCGGGCAGCCGCCGCATCGGGGACAGCGACACGGACGATTTCGCACCCCGCCTCGGCAAGGCGTTCGATCTGGGCAACCGTCGCCTCCACATCACGGGTGTCGGTGTTGCACATCGACTGCACCGAAACTGGAGCCTCCCCGCCGACGGGAACATTGCCCACCCGGATCATAGCAGTCTTTCTACGGATGATCTTCATGGAACCTCCGGAAGAGCCACTCCTGTGATCATTTGAAGACCCGCATCAGGTCGTTGTAGAAGGCGAAGATCATAAGAGAGATCAGGAGGAAGAGTCCAATCTGCTGGGCGATCTCCCGCTTCTGCATGCTCAGAGGCCGTCCCAGCAGCCCCTCGATGGCAAAGAAGAGGATATGTCCGCCGTCCAGGATCGGGATCGGAAGAAGGTTGAGAATTCCCAGGTTGATGCTGATCAGTGCAAGAAACTTGAAGAGCTCCAGCAACCCGTATTGAATCTGTTGCCCCGCCAGTTGGGCAATCAAAATCGGTCCACCGATTGTCTCCGCAGGGATCACCTGCTGAATCAGTTTGACCAGGCTCACGATGATCAGCCGGGTAATGTCCCAGGTCATCTGCAACCCCTTGTAGAAGGCCATGAGCGGGTTGTACCGCACGGAAAGGGTCGGGCCGGGTTCCGGACGATAGGCGCTCAGAATGCCGATCTTCCCCATGACCACTTTTTTCCCCACAGCATCCTTCGTCAAAGACTCTTCGGGCACTACCGGAAGGGTCCGTGCTTCCCCATCTCGAACCAGTTGGATGGAAAGAGAATTCCCGGGATTCTTGCCGATGATCTCCTGGAGTTCGGTAAAATTTTTCAAGACCTTGCCGTCGATGGAGGCGATCCTGTCCCCGGCCTGGATCCCCGCGACCTCCGCTGGAGAACCCTTGACCACGTCCTGCACAAAAAGTTCCGCCGAAAAAATCCCCAGGAGCACCGTGACCTTTTCAGGGTCGCTCTGCAACGCCTGAATCTCAGCCGGGTTGAGCGACAGGCTCAGGGAGCGTTCCTCTTCCTCCTGCTTCACCTTAAGTTCAATTTCAGCCCCCCCCTTTTGCCGGAGGGTCTGTTCCAACTGAGGAAAGGTCTGCACCTCTCTGCCGTTCACTGAGAGGACACGGTCACCCGTTCGCAGACCACCACGGCCTGCAGGGGAAGCGGGATCGGAGATCCCCACGACAGATGCCAGAGTATGATGGAGAATGCCGATCACGGAACGCTCTTCACTCTCACCGAAGATATTTTTCTGGTCCCGCAGCATCGGCTGGACCGTAACTTCAAATTGTTTTTCCTCCCGTTGAATCTTCAGGATCAGGGGGTTCCCGTCACTCCCCTTGATCTGCTCCGTCAGCTCCTCCCACAACCGGACCGGTTCATCGTTGATGGCCATCACATGATCGCCTCCCCGAATACCGGCCTCCCAGGCCGGGGATCCTTCTTCCACCAGACCGATGGTGCTGTCTTCCGAGGGGTAACCGGCCATGAACATCCCCATGAAGATCAGCATGGCAAAAAGGATATTGAAAAGTGGACCTGCGGCAACGATCAGGAAACGGCTCAACAGCGGCTGGTGGTTGAAGGAACGTGCCTCATCTTCCGGCGACAGCGGTTCCTTCGGATCTTCCCCGATCATCTTCACATAGCCCCCCAGGGGGATGGCCGAAAGGCGGTATTCCGTTTCGCCGATCTGTTTGGAGATCAGCTTGGGGCCGAAACCGAGAGAGAATTTCTCGACCCCCACCCGGAACCGTTTGGCCACAAGGAAATGGCCCAATTCATGCACAAAGATAAGGATTCCCAGAACGACGACAAAGGCTATAAAGCTGGATAGCATAATATGATGAATATCCTTTTATTAGAGGGGTTTGTTTGATACCTGCAATCCTGAGGATTAAAGTAACATAATGAGGGGGAAATCACAAACGGTCGATCTCTTCACGGGCCGCCTTCCGCGTCATAAGATCCGTCCGAAGGACCTCTTCGACGGTCTTATAATCACGGTTCCTGCTTTTCTCCATGACCGACTGGATCAGGCGGGGGATCTGGAGAAAGCCGATCCGTCCCTGCAGAAAGGCACTCACCGCCACTTCGTTGGCGGCATTCAAAACGGCCGGCATCAGCCCCCCCTGCCGCAAGGCATCCTCGGCCAGGGCAATTGCAGGGAATCGTTCCCGATCGGGCGGTTCAAAGGTCAACGGACCCTGTTCGATCACGTTCAAAGATTCCACTCCGCTTTCCAACCGCTCGGGATAACCCAGGGCATAGGCAATGGGCACCCGCATGTCGGGCAGTCCCATCTGGGCCAGGACCGACCCATCGCGGAATTCGACCATGGAATGGACAATACTCTCGGGATGCACAACAATGTCGATCTGCTCGACGGGAAGATCAAACAACCAGCGGGCCTCGATCACTTCCAACCCCTTGTTCATCAAGGTCGCGGAATCGATGGTGATCTTCTGTCCCATCTCCCACCGGGGGTGCCGCAGGGCATCCTCCGCCTGGACCCCTTCCATATCGCTTTGGACCATCTCCCGGAAGGGTCCGCCCGATGCCGTCAGGATAAGGCGCCGCACTTTGCCGGAGTCCTCCCCGGTCAGGCACTGGTAGATGGCGCTGTGCTCGCTGTCAACGGGGATGATCTCAGCATTGTGCTCTTTCGCTTCCTCCATAACCAGGCGCCCGGCCATGACGAGGGTTTCCTTGTTTGCAAGGGCAACCCGTTTTCCTTCCCGCACGGCCGCCAGGGTCGGCACCAGCCCGGCGGCGCCAACGATAGCCGAGACCACGATATCCGCCTCTTGGAGTGTCGCCGCACGCATCAGGTCCGCCACTCCGGAACCGATCGTAGGAGAAGATCCTTCCAGCAGGGACGCCAGGCGCTCCCTTGCCTCCCCGTCGGCCACAACGACCTGCTGCGGAGCAATACGCCTTGTCTGTTCCGCCAGTAATTCGACGTTCCGGTATGCCGTCAGCGCGATCACTTCAAACCGGTCGGGATGTCGGGCAATGACATCGAGGGTATTGACCCCGATCGATCCGGTGGATCCGAGAACAACAACCTTCTGTTTACGCGGTGCCGTCATGTCGCAGGACCTTTCCCGGCAGGACTATCCGATCCCGGACTGGAGAAGATAGTAGAGGGCCGGTGCAGCAAAGAGGATACTGTCAAAACGGTCGAGGACTCCGCCATGCCCCGGCAAGAGACCACCGGAGTCCTTCAGACCGGAGGAACGTTTCAGAATCGATTCCGCAAGATCCCCGACCTGACCGATCAGTCCGAGCCCCGCCCCCCAAAGGGCCATCGTCACGACCCCTTCGGGAGGAATGGTGAAGAAAAAATTTCCCACCCCTCCGGCAATCAGGGAACCGAGCAGCCCGCCTGCGGACCCTTCCAGTGTTTTCTTGGGGCTCACCTTGGGAAAAAGTTTCCGTTTCCCATATCGGGTCCCGAGGTAGTAGGCGCCGGTATCCCCCGCCCAGACTGTCAGAAAGAGGAAAAAGATCCACGGCCGCCCCTCCGGAAGCCCCCGAAGCAGGAGAAGGTAACCAAAAAGATAGGGAACATAAAAGAGACCGAAACAGGTTACACTGATTTCCCGCACGGCCTGTGTCACTTCCCGCCCCGAAAAGGTCCGAAAAACCATCGCCAGGAGGACAAAGAGAACCAGGATCCCCGACACCATGGCGCCGTTGCCCTTGTAGAACCCGGAGAGGAGCAGAGCCCCCATGAGCAGGCCGAGAAATTTCTGGAGCTGAAACCCATCGGATTCCTGGAGGTGATAAAATTCTTTCTGTCCGATCAGGGCGGTGACAAGGAGGGCAAGGAAAAAGATAAAGGGATTGCTGTAGAAAATCAGCAACGCAAGTACGGGGAGACCGACCAAGGCGGTCAGGACGCGTTTAGGAGGCATCTTCCTCCCCTTTCACCTGTTCGCCGGTCATGCCGTATCGCCGTTCCCGCTTCTGATAATCAAGGAGCGCTTCGAGAAATTCCTTCCGTTTGAAGTCAGGCCACAGGGTGGTAGTAAAATAGAGTTCCGTATAGACCGACTGCCAGGTCAGGAAATTGCTGACCCGAAGCTCTCCGCTTGTCCGGATAATCAAATCCGGGTCGGGACAGTCTTTCGTGTACATCCGGGCGCTCAGTACCGCTTCATCGATCTCCTCCGGCCGGATCCGACCGGAGGCAACCTCCTGTGCAAGGGCCTGCACTGCATCAATAATCTCCGCCCGACCTCCGTAACTCAAAGCAAGGTTCAGGGTCATCCCTTCATTCGCCCCTGTCTCTCTTTCCGCCCAATGGAGGAGTTCCTGAATATTCTCCGGCAGGTCACGGATCCTCCCGATGGACTGGAAACGAATCCCCTTCTCCTGCATCACCTTAACTTTCTTTTTGATATATTCCTTGAGGATCCCCATGAGGGCGCGGACCTCGACCCGGGGGCGCTGCCAGTTTTCGACGGAAAAGGCATAGAGGGTCAGGACACGAATGCCCGTCTCGCGGGCGCAGGCGACCACTTCATCGACGGAGCGCACTCCTTCCTTGTGCCCCATGATCCGGGGGATGGAACGCGCTCCGGCCCATCGGCCGTTGCCGTCCATAATAATGGCGACATGGTAGGGAAGTACGGCAGGATCAATCTGGTGGAAGAGGTCGGGATAGCGTTTTGCCGTCTCGTTGCATTCTTCCGTAGGAGGCAAGTCTTTGTTCATCGGATTGATTGTATCCGTCTTGGAATGACATCATCCAGCGAGGGGACCTGCTCAGACCGTCATGACATCTTCTTCTTTGGCCTGGAGGACCTGATCCGCCTCCTTAACAAATTGGTCAGTCAGTTTCTGAATCTCGTCCATGGTATTATGGAGCACGTCTTCGGTGATCTCTTTTTCTTTTTCCATCTTCTTGAGTTTGTCATTCGCCTCTTTCCGGGCATGACGAACCGCCACCCGGCAGTCTTCGGCCATATTCTTGATCACCTTGACGAGCTCCCGTCTTCGCTCTTCCGTCAATTCCGGGATGGTAATCCGGATCACCTTGCCATCATTGGAGGGGGTCAACCCCAGATCGGAAGAGAGAATGGCCTTTTCAATAGCCTTCAATGCCGAGGCATCCCAGGGCTGGATGGCAATGGTCCGGCTCTCCGGAACCGAGAGGGTGGCCATCTGATTCAGACGGGTAGCCGTCCCGTAATAGTCGACCATGACATGATCCAGGATCCCCGTCGAAGCACGTCCTGTCCGGACCCGGGCATATTCTTTCTTCAAGGCTTCAATAGCCTTCTCCATCTGCGCTTGGGTCTGCGATTTCAATTCCGCAATCATGATTCCCCTCCCCGTACCAAGGTACCGATTTTCTCCCCGGCCAGTATCTTATTAATATTCCCTTTTTTCAACATGTTAAATACGAGAATCGGAAGGTTGTTGTCCATGCATAAAGAGATCGCCGTGGCATCCATGACTTTCAAACGCTTTTGCAGGACATCGATATAGGTCACCTCCGGCAGGAACTCCGCATGGTCATCCTTCATCGGGTCCGCCGTATAAACGCCGTCAACCTTTGTCGCTTTCATGATGACGTCGGCATTGATCTCCATGGCACGGAGGGCCGCCGCCGTATCGGTCGTAAAAAAGGGATTGCCCGTTCCGCCGCCGAAGATCACGACCCGTCCCTTCTCCAGATGACGAGTGGCCCTTCGCCGGATGTAGGGCTCGGCCAACTCCTTCATTTCCAGTGCGGAGAGGACCCGCGTATCAATTCCCTCTTTTTCCAGGACGTTCTGGAGGGCCAGGGCATTGAGCATGGTCGCCAACATCCCCATGTAATCGCCCGTAGCCCGGTCCATCCCCTGGGCAACCCCGGAGATCCCACGAAAGATATTCCCTCCGCCGATGACCAGCGCCATCTCGACATGGAGCGCCGAGATCTCCTTGATTTCCGCGGCAATGGTCTTCAAGGTTTCGGGATCAATCCCGTAGGCCTCTTTTCCCATCAGCGCTTCCCCGCTCAATTTGAGCAGAACCCTTCTGAATTTAAGATCGGCCATGAAGCCCTTTTCCCTTCATTCCCCCTGGAGCTGCGCCTGTATCTCCTCGGCAAAGTTTTCCTGCTTCTTTTCGATCCCCTCACCCAGTTCGTAACGGACGAAGCTGCGGATCTCGAATCCTTCACCTATCTTCGTTTGATTCTCTTTCACAAGTTTGGAGATCTTCACGTCGGTATCCTTGACGAAGGCCTGTTCCAGGAGACAGATTTCTCCGAAATATTTTTCGATACGCCCCTGGACGATCTTATCAATAATCTTTTCCGGTTTCCCTGACTCCAGGGCCTGCTCACGGTAGACGGTCTTTTCCCGTTCCAGAACGTCGGCAGCCACGTCATCACGACTCAGATAGAGAGGACGGGCCGCTGCGATGTGCATGGTCAGGTCCTTGATCAGCTCCTGAAACTCCTCTTTGCCCGCCATCTCCGCCGTCGGACAGCCCACCTCCAGGAGGACTCCGATCTTGCCGCCCATATGGATATAGGAGGCAACCTTTGCACCCTCTCCGGAATAGCGGGTAAAACGGCGAATGGCCATGTTCTCCCCGATCGTCGCAATCCGGTCTTTCAGGTTCTCATCCACACTCCGTCCGTCGTCCATCTTCTCCGCCGCCAGGGCCGGAAGGTCGGCCGGAGCCGAATTGAGGATCACCTGGGCCAACTCGCTGCAGAAACTTTGGAATTCCTGATTCTTCGCCACAAAATCGGTCTCGGAGTTGACTTCCAGGAGACATCCGGCGGAGCCGTCATCGGTGATTGCCGTGACCACCAGACCTTCCGAGGCGACCCGGCCAGCCTTCTTGGCCGCAGCGGAAAGTCCCTTTTTCCGCAGAAAATCGATAGCCCCTTCCAGATCTCCATTCGTTTCCGCCAGAGCTTTCTTGCAATCCATGATCCCGGCCCCGGTCCGTGTCCGCAACTCTTTTACCTGTACTGCTGATATTCCACTCATTCTTAATTTCTCCTTATCACAAAAAACCTCAACAATGCTACAAGTCGAGGATCATATAGACTTATTCCGGGGCCGATTCGGTTGACGCCGGGGTATCCGCCACAGGCTCAGGACTCGTTGCAGGAACCTCGCCGGCAGCTGCCAACATTTCTGCTTCCACCTCGGGCATCTGCTGTTCCTTCGCCTCACAAACGGCATTGGCAATCTTGACGGCCACCAACCGGATGGAACGAATCGCGTCGTCATTTCCGGGGATGATGTAATCGATTTCATCGGGATCACAATTGCTGTCCACAATGGCAATGATGGGAATCCCCATGATACGCGCCTCATGGACGGCGATCCTTTCCCGCTTGGGATCAACGATAAAGAGGGCGCCGGGCAGACCATTCATGTCCTTGATCCCCCCCAGGTATTTCTCCAGTTTGATCCGATCTTTCTCGAATTTCAGCACCTCTTTCTTATGAAAACTCTCGTAGGTGCCGTCCTCTTTCATCTTTTCGTAGCGCTTCAATTTGGCAATACTGTTTTTGATCGTGTTGTAATTGGTAAGCGTTCCACCGAGCCAGCGCTGATTCATGAAGAACATGCCGCAGCGCTTGGCTTCATCAGAGATCGACTCCTGTCCCTGCTTCTTGGTCCCCACGAAGAGGATCGACTTGCCGTCGGCAACGATCTTCTTGACGACATTGTGGATTTCCTTGATGTTGCGAAGGGTTTTCTGAAGATCCAGGATATAGATCCCGTTCCGCTCACCAAAGATGAATTTCCGCATCTTCGGATTCCAGCGGTTGGTCTGGTGCCCGAAATGGACACCTGCTTCCAGCAGTTCTTTCATGGTGACGATTGACATACGTTTTACCTCCTAATGGTTGAGTGAACCCTCCATACCCATCCACTCCCTTCGGGAACACCGCTTCGGTGCACCGCCCGTCAGGATCCGGGTATGTGTGGAATTACCGGCGATTCGTAGACCTCACCCCTGTGGAATCTTTAGAAACCGTCGGTTGTGCTTTTGCACGGAAACACTGGCACAAAACTTCAAAGAAAGGATGCTAACAAAATGATTCTTTGATTGCAAGAAAAAATGCAGTTTTGCGCCGGAAGGTCCGGCTTAAAGAGACATTGCAGGATCTGAGTGTTATTTTTACATTGACAATCTTTTGTCAGTTTGATAATTTTAATAACATATTGTTTTTATTGGCATTATCCTGCATTTTTTCCGGACAGACGTTCTTTTTTGAGAAACATTAAGGATGTTCGTCCTTTTGAAGGGAGTATCCATGCATCGGACTCCGGGAATCCCCCTCTACGGGATTTTTCTTACCCTCACGCTGACTCTGCTGGTGGCCGTCCATCCGTCGACGGTATTCGGACAAAAACCCGCAGGCCCCGCTCAATGGTTCCAGGAAGGGAAAAAGCTCCACGAGCAGGGTCATTACCCGGAGGCCATCGGCTATTTCGAAAAAGCCGTCCAGGCCCAAAAGGACTTTGCCGATGCCTATTTCGCCATGGGCGTCGCCCATTACAAGATGGGGCAACCGGAAAAGGCGATCCATGCCTTCCGGGAAGTCCTCCGTATCAATCCCGCCTCCTCGGAAACACACAACAATCTGGCCGTCCTCTACGCAGAACTGGGGGAAACCAACAACGCCATCCATGAACTCCAGGAAACGGTACGCCTCGATCCTGACTATTCGCAGGGTCACTTAAACCTCGGCGACCTCTATCTTTCACAATCAATCCAGGAATATCTCAAAGTGATCGAAAACGAAGGCCCGGACAATCAGAAAGTCCGGTTGAAATTGCGTGCCCTTCTGACCTCCGACCCCGATAATGCAGATTTTCAATTTCACCTCGGGGTGCTCAACGGGCTGGAAGGAGATCTCGACGGGGCTGAAAAAAACCTGAAGCAATCGGTCCGTCTTGACCCCGCCTACCGGGAGCGGGCCTATCTGAAATTAGGGGAACTCCTTGAGACCTCCAGTCAGTATCCGGAGGCTGACAAGGTCTATCACGAACTTCTGCGGAAGGATCCGGAAAATCCCAGGGCCCTCTTTGCGGCGGCGCATCTGAAGAATCTTCAGGAAGATTACAGTAGTGCCGACGCCCTGCTCCAGAAAACACGAAGGCTGAAAACATCATCTGAGATCCTCTATGAATCGGGACGAGCCCGGCAGGGAATGGGAAAACTCGTTGAGGCAATCAATTTTTACCAGGCATCACTGCAACAGAAGGAAAATCCAGAGGTCCGTTTTTTACTGGGGCGGACTTACAAGGAGAAGAAGGACTACACGGAGGCACTCAAGGAATATGAAGCCATCCTGAAGACCTATCCCGACCCGGCAAAGGTACAACAGGAGATTGTTGAGGTAACGCGGATGCGTCTCGCTTCCACCTCTCCGGCGGCAAAGGAAGAAACACCTCCCGGCACTGACCAATCGCAGAATCAGCAAATCCCGACCCCTCTTCTGGCTCTCGAAAAGGAAGGAAGTTCCGCCCTCCTCGTCGACAAATCGACGCAGACCCTGCTTCTCTTTCAGAACCGTAAGGGGAAGATTCGTCATCTGAAATCTTTTGCCTGTTCCACCGGTGAAAAGAACGGAACAAAAAGAAAGATGGGCGACAAGCGCACACCGGAAGGGATCTACCTCTTCACGCAACGGAAGACGGACGGGGAACTCCCCCCGGAGTACGGCAAGATGGCCTTCCCCATCGATTATCCGAACCTCTTTGACCGGAAACAGGGGAAGGATGGCAATGGAATCTGGCTGCACAGCACCAATGAACCGATCCGTTCCTATCTGCCCCAGAAAACCCGGGGGTGTGTCGTCGTCAATGATGGGGATATTGACAAACTCTCCCAAATCATCCGGCTGCAGGAAACTCCGATCATTATCTATGACAAGATCCCCTACATTGATCGTATTGAACGGGACCGGCTCCGCCGGGAGGTCTTCGATTTTCTCGCAGCATGGGAAGAGAGTTGGGAACAAAAAGATGTCGACCGGTTCATCTCCTTTTATGCACCCTCTTTCACCAGTGGCAAGTGGGACCGGGCCGGCTGGAAGGAATACAAAGGCTATCTCTTCCGCAAAAACCGGACGATCTCCGTGGAACTGACTCCCTACCAGGTCCTACGCCACAAAGATTATCTCACGGTTACTTTCCTCCAGGATTACCGTACCGATCGCTACCATGATACCGGAATCAAACGGCTCTTCCTCGTCCGGGATCAGGATCAATGGCGGATCATCGCGGAGGAATGGCGCAAAGCATGAATTCTTTTTCCTCTTCCGCACAAAGGGGGCGCCCGTTGCAGTTCCATGCCACAGGGCTCTTCCTCTTTCTTTTCTTGCTTCTCTTTCCCGGCCGGCTCTTCGCGGAAACAGACCATAAGGTCTATTTCGCCGATACGGACTATGAACTCCATGTCTTTGAAATCAAGGGAGAGTACCCCGGCAACACGATGCTGATTATCGGCGGCATGCACAACGAACCGGGGGGCTATCTCTCGGCCGATCTCTATGCTGATTTTTCCCTCCACCAGGGCAACCTCATCGTGGTTCCCCGGGCCAACTTCCCCGTCATTATCTCGAACAACCGGAAGATCCATTCCGACATGAACCGAAAATTTACTAACGGTAACCACAAGAAGAGTGCCAACGAGTATGAAGAATCGGTCGTGGAGATCCTCAAACAGCTCATGGCCCGCAGCGATGTCCTCTTGAATCTCCACGACGGCTCCGGTTTCTATCGTCCCACCTATGAAGACAAGCTGAGGAACCCCCTTCGTTGGGGACAGAGCATTATTACCGATACCGAGACCTTCACCACCCCTGCAGGGCAAACCCTGGCCCTGGGCAAACGGGTCCAGCGGGTCCTCGCCGCCATCAACCCCGGAATCC
This sequence comes from uncultured Nitrospirota bacterium, assembly GCA_964420895.1. Taxonomy (GTDB): domain Bacteria; phylum CG2-30-53-67; class CG2-30-53-67; order CG2-30-53-67; family CG2-30-53-67; genus JAADIO01. The sequence continues at coordinate 11,883 of CAYQVN010000006.1, forward strand.
GGAAGGTGAAACATCATTTTCATTACAACAATACGCGGACCTTCGATAACGACTCCCCTCACAAGGAGCAGCGTGGATCAGCCACATACTATGCCTTAAACGAATACGGCATTGAATCCTATGGGGTGGAGACCTCTAAAGAGATTCGCTCTCTTGATCTCAAAGTCCGTTATCAGTCGATGACCATCAACGCCTTTATGAAGGAATTCGGGATTCTCCCGAACAATCCGAAGGTGCGGATTCAAAAACCGCAGCTTCAGTATCTCCTGGTTTCCGTGAACGGTGCATTCCCTTACGGAGTACCGAACCGCAAGACCCTCTTTGTCAAGCCCGGCGATACAGTCCGGATTGAGCATATTGCCGCCAATTACGAACGGGGACTGGTGGCCGACATCCTGGGATTGGGAAGCCTCAATGACATGAACAAGAAGTTCTCCGTGTCACAGCCGACGACCATCCTGGTGAAGAAGGACAAATTCGAGTGCGGAAAAATCTATCTGGCAATGGAACTTCCGCCCGTTGAACCTTCTCTCCCCATGGTTGCAGCAATGGAACCGCAGGAATCGGGGACGAACCTCAAAAAAAAGGTCCTCGAGTTTCTGATCCTCGTCAACAATGATCTGAAAAAGATCCCCAGCGGGGAGACACTGGTCATCGGTCCTGAGGATACCCTGGTCATTCAGGACATCACCCCCCCACCTGCGGATCCCAAGAAGGTCAAGGTGAATTTCGTGGGATTTGTCGGAAACAAACGATTCAATGATGCCGAGGACCGGGGCTATCCGATCCACCCGCAAGACCTCTGGAAGCGCCATTCGAAAAACAGGAAAGGGAATCTATACAGCATTGAAGCCAACCGGGAGGAAACCCTCTTAGGTGAGGTCAATATCAGGATCGACCGCTTGCAAAAAACTCCATAACTCCTGCACGTACTACACTTTTTTCTCCTTCGGATAGACAGAACATTACAGAAAAGGTATTTTTGTGAGAAGCGACTGTCAGACCGGCAGTTCCACTTCGCAGAGGATGCCATGAAGATGATCACCCATTGCTTTGCTCTTCTCTTAATCATCCTGTTTTTCTTCCCCGCAGGCCGAATGGACACCGCGACTGCTTCCCCCCTGCAAACGGTTACACTCACACGACCGATTACTTCAGGTGCCTACCCTGTCGTTATCCCGGGCCGGGAGCTTTCTCCACTTTTAGACCATCCCATTAATGAGATCACCTTTTTTGCAGCCCACGGAGGGGCACTTCAGCCGATCCCCTTTCAGATCGACCGGCGGGACCGGCGGGGGAGGTTTCAACTCCCTTCGGGGAAGAAGCAGCTCCGGGAAGGACGATTCCCTTTTGACGGCAATGATGAATTTGTTTTCATGGCTGCCGACGTTGGCGAGAAAATGACAACCCCTCTCCCGGGAGAGATCACATCGACATCAGTGGCAATCATGATCACCGATCCGGTAACGAAAAAACAGGGCTGGCTCTATGCCCGGACTTCCCGGACCTCTCCGGAAAGGAACACTACTGATTATGTAACATACCATCGGAACAATGATACGGTCGAGTCCGACCTCTACCGTGTCGGCTATTCCAAGAGATTGCCCTTTATCATCCAATCGCTGCAGTGGAAGGACGAAAAGAATGCATCACTCAGCGTTAATCTCATTGACACCATGAAAGCGCGGCACCGGGGTAAATTCCTCCACAAGCTCCATTTTCTTAGAACGGAACAGGACTCCACCTCGAAACTCCTCGGCGTCAAGGATGGACCGGTACGAGTCATCCGCAGCACGAAGAACCGGGCCAAACTTTTTCTCGGCCTGAAGACCCCTTCCATATTGATCGATTACATCCACTACTCCCATTCCCTCTTCATGGATATCCGGATTCACATCCCCTTCAAGATCGGCCTTTTCTTCTCTGATGTGGAGACCCTGATGACCATTGACGGTAACGAAGCGTCCAAACTCCCTCCCACCTACGTCTTCAGTCCTTCCATGCATACCGGTTCATTGATCGACGGAAAGATGTCCAACGGGGAAAAGAAGATTAATACCTCCGGCGATCATCAACTGGCAATTGTCAACCGTTACGGGACAATCCTCATCGGTCTGCAACTGGCCGAAAACCTACCCCTCACCAAGCGGGTTTACCTGGTCGATGACAAAGGGCAGCGAGACTCTCCGGAGCATATTCCCGGCCAATTCGGCAATGTGGGATTCCTGACCAAGGGGTGGGAAACCCTGAAAGGTTCTTCATACCGCATGTCCTTTACCATCTATATGACGGAGGGGCAATCGCCCGAAAAAGGCTTTGAACTGCTTCGCAATGCCCCGAATTTCATGGATGGCGGTCCTGCTTTCCCCTGAACACTCGCCGATGATATAAATCGCCCGGTATTCCGCCATTTTCAGACAATGGAAATTTTATTTGACATTCATCGGGACAATGAATAATATAGCATTTCCGTATAAACCGATACGTTTCATTCAATACATTTAGGAGGGAAAGATGCCTACAGCCGACAAAACTCTCGATTGCAAAGGATTAAACTGTCCCCTTCCGGTCCTGAAGACCAAGAAGGCCATGGATGAAATGAGCCCCGGTCAGGTCCTGGAAATGCTCTCCACAGACCCCGGTTCCAAAAACGACATTGTCGCCTGGGCCAAGCGAACCGGAAACGAACTGATGGAAGCCGCGGAGGACGGGAGCGTTTTCAAATTCTATCTTAAAAAACTTTAACCCGAACAGTGAAGAATCCTGATTCTTGACCTCTTAAAACCCCACGGAATGAATCTTCCGGTGGGGTTTTTTTATGAGGATCGCCGGGGTTCCCGGGAACGTCCGAACGGCCTGGAGAATGAATTGGAAAGAGGCACCGCACAAGACAATCCTCTGCGACCGCTGGAAATAGCGATCTTCTTTTTCCTGTCGCTGACGGTTCTCCTCCTCTTCCCCTTTCCAGGATCCCATAAGTGGGACGGACTGATGACGGCCACGGTCCTGGCCCGTTGGAACGAAACGCCCCTCAAGGAGATCCTCTTTTTCGCGCACCCCCTCGTTCTCCCCATCACGAAACTCTTTGACCTTCTCCTTCCCTGGCATGATCCCCTTTTCGTCTCCACCTTCCGGGAATGCTTCTTTGCCGCAGCCACCGCATCTCTGAGCTACCTGATCGGTTTCAAACTCTGGGGAAGACTGCCGGCCCTCCTGATGGGGCTGGCCTATCTGCTTCCTTTCTCCCACTGGATGCATACGACCTGGGCCGAGGAGAAGGACATCATGATGTTCTTCATCCTCCTCTTCCTCCTGCCTTACCTGCATTACCGTGGCAAGGTGCGGTTCCCTCTTCTGGACAGCATCCCTGCCCACTTCATCCGCCCCTTCCTGGGGATACTTCTTGCACTCTCCTTCATGGTCCATATGGAGGCCGCCCTCCTTGTCCCTTTTTTTATTGCAACAACTCTGATTTGGAAAAGGAGAGAAGACTCCTGGCGTTCTCTCCTCCTGGACCTGACCATGATCCTGGCCGTTTCCGGAATCCTGGTCCTGATTTTTTACGGCTACATAATTATCAAGGTCAACGGGATCACCACCCTTGCCGGTGCCCGGGACTGGTTTCTCTCCTACCATTATGAATTCTACCCCGAAACCTCAACGGCACAGAAACTCCTCGACAGCTATTACGGCTTCCGCACCTATTTCATCGGAGAGGGATCGGCGCCGACCTGGCTGGAATTCGGCCTCTGCCTGGTCCTGAATCTTTTGATCATCATTGTGGCGCTGAAGCGCCGTTTTTCTCTCGCCCTGGCCTGCCTCATCTACATCGCCCTCTACGGCGCAAACTTTATCAACTTCGCCCCCCGGGACCCTGAATCGTGGGCTGGGGCGACTTTTTTTCTTCTGATCCTCTGCGGCATCTTTGCCTTTGATGGCCGGCCCGCCCTGCGTCCGATCGGACTTCTCCTCTGGTCGGTTCTCCTGCTCGCACTCACCGTTCATGATGTCCAATATTATCGCAGTGAGATTGCGACCTACGCACCCCTGCAGGAAGCAGTTCGAAAAATCGACCGGTCCCGATTCAGCTGGATCGAACGTAGAATCCAGGAACATGCCCCCGACGCCATGTTCGTCCAGATCGCAACACCCTATCTCAAACCGGAAGCCCTGGTCTCCGTAGGGCATCGTTACATCGCGAATAATCTACTGATCTACACTTCGGCGGAGCCCCTGGTCCTCCGCTACCTCGACCGCAGCGAGGAACAACTCCTCCATGAGAACCACCTTTCCGTTCTCAGCATGTTTTTCTATCGTCCCCACCTCAACGCACGAGAATTGGCCTTTGCCGTCCGTATGGGAAGGCCCTTGTATCACATGACGACCGGCAGTTTCTGGGACGACGGACAACCGCTTCCGCGCCTCGGCTTTCAACCCCAGCCACTTCTGCAGGTCGGACCCTATACCCTATTCGCAGTTCGATGAGAAAAATCATGTCTTCCCCTGTCCCGGCCATCGCCAGACTCTCTCTGCTCACCATTTTCCTGCTTCTGATAACGCAAGGCTGTACACTCCTGCTCCCACCGCTGACCGACAAGAGAATGGAGACACGAACCCTTCCAGAGGTTCCGATGACCATCCGCTATCAACCACCCGACCGGTCGACCCTGCCGCTCATCGAAGAAGCCATCACAGAGGCACTCCCCCGCATCAGGAAATGGGGCCGCCTCATCCATCCGGTCACGGTCATTGTCTGTCCCGATCACGATGCCCTGGAACGGGCAGTCCAAAGGCACGGCTACCGCTGGCTCAAAGCCTGGGCCACGGAGAAGACGATTTATCTGCAGTCTCCCCGTTCCTGGCTCGTGTTCAGCCGAAAACGATTCCTGGAACTCATGACCCACGAACTGACCCACGTCGTGCACTACCAGACCGCCGGGATACGGGCCAGTCGATCCACGAAAAACGATCCCCTCTGGTTCCGGGAGGGACTCGGCTCCTATACTGCAGGTCAGGGTTACCGGCGTTATTCCCGTAAAACCCTCCGACAAAAACTCCGTACCCACCCTTCCTTCGATCCCCTCTCCCCAACGAAAAAAGAGATCAAGAAGAACCAGAGACTCGTCTATTCCGCCGCCCACCACATGGTCACCTTTCTGATCGAGAAACACGGAGAGGAAAAGATCGGGGAACTCCTTCGCCGAATCGCCGAGGGAAGCTCTTTTGAGCAGGCCTTTGAAGCCACCTACGCCACCTCCAGCAAGAAGATGGAACAACGCTGGGTGCATTGGCTGACGGAATCGGAAAGGAACGTCTCAGATCGAATGAGTTCTTACTGATGACCTTACATTCTAACTATTTTCTCTGCTTATCGCTTTTTTTTATCTTTTTTTAACTGTCCATTTTCACATACCATGCCCTCCCGATAGGCGTATGCCTTTCGATACATTTCCAAATTCCGGTTCCCCATTTCTTCAACCTGTTGGCCTTTTTTCCTTCGCAAGAACAACATGTTGTATTCTTTTTCATTCAAATTTTCATTTCTGGCATCCCATTTGCTTTCAAAGAGGTCTCGAAAAGTGAAGTGAAAAAGTGACAAAAAGTATCGTTGACAATTTTGACAGGGTCCCCCTATGCTGAGTAGTAGACCACCGATAATGGCAGCCCGGCTTGAAAGGGTCGGGTCGCAGAGTTGTGAGACCTTGGATACAAGGTCGGTCGCAACCAACCGAAGTGGGAAAAAGAGAAAGGCCGCAAAAGGCCACAGGACTTTTACCCATCAAGCGATTATCGGCGTGATGGGTTTTTTTATAGGGAGAGTTCAGCCATGTAAAGATCGGGATGAAAAAAAACGTTCCTTTGCTCAGAGCAAACCGCGGGTAACCGTGGGACGCAGAGTTACGGGACTCAAGGAACTGCAATCCGGGATCAGCCTTCCGATTTCCAAGAAAGAAATCCGGCACCTGACTCCCGAACGGCCTTGATGTCAGCCGGACCGCCAGAGGAGTTTCCTCTGGCGGTTTTTTCATGTCCCTGCCCTGGAGAAACAGCATCAAAATCGCAGGGGACAAAAGGAGAATAACTCCGATCATGTTTCGATATATCCCTTCAGTAGCGTGGTTTTACCTGACCCCCCTGCTCGTTATCTGGGGGATCTACCTCAGTCAGAAGAGTAAAGAGCATCGACAGAATCGTACGGTGCGGGATGCTTCCATCAAGTCTGGGATGACCGAACCGGCATCGCTCCATCCCGTGATCAATCCGAATCGTTGTATCGGCTGCGGCTCCTGTGTCCGGGCCTGCCCGGAATTTCCGGCCCATGAAGTCCTGGGTGTCATCGGCGGCAAATCAACATTGATCGGCCCCACTCACTGCATCGGCCACGGCGCCTGCAAAACGGCCTGCCCCCGGGATGCCATTACCCTGGTCTTTGGAACGGAGAAACGGGGTATTGACATCCCCATGGTTCAGCCGAACTTTGAGACGGATGTTCCGGGGATCTTTATCGCCGGGGAACTGGGCGGTATGGGCCTGATTCGCAACGCCATTGTACAGGGCCGTCAGGCCATGGATTCGATCCGAAAATTGGATGGAATCGGAAAAGGCGATCAGCTCGATGTCCTGATCATTGGTGCAGGTCCGGCAGGATTCTGCTCCACCCTCTACGCCCATCAGGAAAAGATGCGTTACGCCACGATCGAACAGGATTCCCTGGGAGGAACGGTTTTTCACTTCCCCCGGGGGAAGATCGTCATGACGGCGCCTGTGGAGATGCCGATGGTCGGCCATGTCAAGTTTCGGGAGACCACCAAGGAAGAGCTACTCGGCTTCTGGCAGAAGGTAGAAAAAGATACGGGGGTCAAGATCAACTACATGGAGCGAGTGGAAGCCGTCGAAAAAATCGATTCTGGATTTGAGGTCAAAACCAACAAAGCCACCTACCAAACCCGCGCCATCTTGTTGACTATCGGAAGACGGGGAACACCTCGGAAACTCGGTGTTCCCGGTGAAGACCATCCCAAGGTGGTCTATCGACTGATCGACCCGGAAGAATACCGTGGACAGCATGTTTTGGTCGTGGGAGGAGGAGACAGTGCGCTCGAGGCCGCTACCAGTATCGCAGCACTACCCGATACGACCGTCACGGTCTCCTACCGCAGTGAGGCATTTTCACGAGCCAAGGAGAAAAACCAACAAAAAGTCAAAGATGCCGAAGCACAGGGAAATCTAAAAACCATCATGAAATCTAACGTTAAAAATATCACGCCCACCCATGTACAAATTGATCAGGGAGGGAAGTTACATGAGATCCAAAACGATGGCGTGATTGTCTGTGCAGGAGGGATCCTGCCGACGCCCTTTTTGAAGAAAATCGGGATCACCGTGGAGACCAAACATGGCACACCGTAAGATGTTCTCCGGAACCCCATGGCGTTCTATCGTGACCGTCACGGCCGGTTGCCTTTTTATTTTGCTGACACTCCCGGAACGTGGGTACGGGGATGCCGGGCTGGAAAAAGCAAAGGCGGCAGTCCGGATCAAAGATTTCTCAACTGCTGCTGTCCTGCTCGAGGAAGAAGCACTGCGAGGCACGGTCGAAGCACAATATCTCCTGGCAGGACTCTATCGTAACGGACGGGGCGTCAAAGAAGATCTCAATAGGGCCCACCAATGGATGCTCAAGGCCGCGGAACAGGGCCATCTGCAGGCGCAATATAACTTGGCGGTCATGTGTGAAAAAGGGTGGGGGGTTCCCAGAAACCCGCAGCTTTCACTGCACTGGTTCCAGGCTGCGGCCGAGCAGGGGCATCCTCTGGCACTGAAAGCCTTGCAAGGTCTTGAAACCGGGAAGTATGGAGAAGAACGACCAAAGTTGTCCAAGAAAAAACTTCCCCAGGGACCGGTCATTGTTGCAGCAGACCTCCATGGCGCAAATCCCGACACGCTTCAGAAACATTTACCGGGAGATTCGCCCTACGCCGACTGGACAGCCCTGATGGTTGCGGCCTGGCGGGGGCAGAATGATCTGGTTACAAATCTTCTGCGACAGGGCGCCGAAATCAACGTACAAGACGAAGAAGGAATTACCGCCTTGAGCCGCGCTTCACGGCAAGGGCACAAAGCCATTGTCAAGACACTCCTGGAACATGGCGCGAATCCAAACCTTCGTCAACGTGATGGGCAAACCGCACTGTTCTGGGCGGCCAAAGAGGGACATGCACAAATCGTCCAGCGCTTATTATCGGCCGGAGCGGATGTCAATGCACAACAAAAGGACGGTACGACGCCACTGCTTGATGCTGTGCGCAATGGTCACAACCGGGTTGTTGAACTTCTCCTGTCGACAGGGGCAAATTGCAATCTGGCGTCGCAGCTGGGTACCACACCCATGCAGGAAGCCGCACGACTCAATCAGGCAGAGATGGTGAAGAATCTAATGGACAACGGTGCAGATATTGACAGCAGGGATCAGGAAGGACGGACGGCACTCTGGTTCGCAGTCAACGAAGGTCACATACAACTGGTCAAGATGCTCCTACCCCACCACACCGCCATGGGAGAGAAAGATGCAAAAGGGATGAGTCCTCTCGCTCTGGCGGCATTTCATGGTTGTGACGAGATGGTCGAAACCTTCATGAAAGCCGGAGTCGATGTTCATGGCGTCAGTAACAATGGCAATACTCCATTGATCCTGGCGGCGTCCAAAGGACACACGACCACGGTGGAACTCCTGCTTCGGTACGGTGCCGGGATCGATGAAAAGAACCATCACGGCAACACCGCGTTGATGCTCGCTGCAAAGGGAGGTCATCTGGAAACGGTACGATATCTGCTGGACCATGGAGCGAATGTCAGGCTCCGCAACAAAAAACGGGAAAAGGCTCATCAGATGGCCGCATCCTCAGGGCATGAAGAAGTTGCTGAGATTTTGAAAACTCATCGGCCAAAGAAGAAGTGGCTCTTTGGCCTTCGCAGAAATCCTTCTTGAGAGGCCCCAGGAAAAGAGGAACATCCATGAGTAATACACAGACTATGATTCCCATACCGGAGGCTTTCTCGCCACCTTCCCATAATCCGGCGCAAATCAGGGAGCCGGAAGAAAGCCTGACTATGCTCTGGAATGAAGTTCAGTCCGATCCCGGCGAAGAGGATTTTGAGAAGCATTACAATCTCGGTATTGCATACAAGGAGATGGGACTTCTCGATGATGCCTGCCGGGAATTCATGATTGCCTCCAAAGACCCGAAACGTGAATTGGACTGCATCATCAAAATGGGACGTTGTTACAGCCGGAAAGGTGAATACGAAATAGCCTTGGCGGAATTTCGTAAAGGATTGGCACTCCCGGACCGTTCCAATGAGGCCTATGACGGACTGCGCTATGAAATCATCAAGGTTTACGAACAAAGGGGAGAACACGACCGTGCCGCCGATGAACTCCGGCACCTGCATTCCGTGAGCAAACCATCCGAGAGGGGCGACGCTTGCCGGGTGCGGACGGCGGAACTCTATGCCGCTCCGAAAACCCGCCTTTCGACTCTCCTCTTCTATCTCCTCTCGGGAATAGCCATCGTGATGGGATGGCAGGCCCGGGATTCACAGTACCTGACGGCGGAATCCGGTCTCGGCTATACCTTCGGAATCGTCGGAACGCTGCTGATGCTCCTGCTCCTTCTGTACCCGTTGCGCAAAAAACTGCGTTTCTTCCAGCGTTGGGGTGCCATAAAATACTGGTTCCAAATCCATATGATTCTGGGAATCATCGGCCCGATCCTGATTCTATTTCATGCGAACTTTCACCTCGGCTCTCTCAACAGTCGCGTGGCGCTCTTTTCGACATTGCTGGTCGCCGTCAGTGGGATCTGGGGACTCTTCTTCTACTCGAAGATCCATTACGGTCTTTTTGGGAAGCAAGTCACCCTGAAAGAATTGCAGTGGGAAATCGAAGTGAGCAGGAACAGCTTAAAGGCAGTATTCAATTACGCACCTAAGTTGAAAGAAAAATTATTCGGTTTCGAGACCCGGGCATTAGACCCGTCCTATAACGTTCTGCAGAGCATCGGACGGATGGTCATCATCGGTTTCTGGACGCGATGGATACATCTACGTTTGTGGATCGGTCTGCGTCGCGCCATTCGGGTCACCGCCCGGCGAACCGGCTGGCCTGCCCATGAGTACCGGTGGCAGAAAAAGGCTGCACGACGTCAATTGTCTGCGCATATGCGGGCCGTCCTGAAGATTGCGGAATTCAGTTTTTTCGAACGAGTCTTTGCCCTCTGGCATATTTTTCATCTGCCTCTTTTTTTCATGCTGGTTCTCGTTGCCCTGTTGCATGTCGTTGCCGTGCATCTCTATTAAAGGTCCTGTGGAATGAGAAAGCGTTTCGGACATCTCCTGATGATTCTGACCGGGCTCTGTGGAAGTCTTTGGACACCCGGCAACGTTCATGCCGCAGGTGTGGAGCGCCTTGTCATGCCGGGACCTGTCATTGAAGGACATGCCAAATACGAGAAACATTGTAAGAAATGTCACAAACCTTTCAGCAAGGAAACACAACGGCAACTATGCCTCGACTGCCACAAAAAAATCAAGGAAGACTTCATTAAAAAGGAAGGGCTACACGGGAGGAGTCGTGAAATCGGGCGCGTTGAATGCCGTCACTGCCATACGGATCACAAGGGGCGGAAGTTTGACATTGTGATGCTGGACCGTGAGATGTTCGACCATCGATTGACTGACTTTGACTTAAAAGGGAACCATCAGAAAATCTATTGCGATCAATGCCATAAGCCGAAGGTCAAATTACGCGACGCACCAACCGCCTGCGTTAAATGCCACAAAGAACAGGATCGGCACAAAGGGAGGCTGGGGGAAAAGTGCGCCGATTGTCACGAGGAATCCCAATGGGGCAAAACGCGTTATGATCACAGCAAGACCAAATACCCCTTGAAGGGTGTACACAAGAAAGTCGCTTGCAACAGCTGTCATCCAAATCAGCGTTGGAAGAAAACCCCTAAAAAATGCTGGCCATGCCACCGGTTGAACGATCATCACCGGGGGAGATATGGCAAAAAATGTGAACAATGCCACACGCCGGAGAGAAAAGGGATGGTTCTCTTCCCGGAGAAGAAGGAATCGGCAGAAGCGAAAAACTGGCAGAGAATCCTTTACAATCACGACAAGACCAAGTTTCCCCTGCGCAACCGGCACAAGAAAATCCGATGCGAACAATGTCACACGAAAAGACTTTCCCGGGAAAAATTAGGGACAACATGTCATAGCTGTCACAAAAAAGATGATGTTCACAAGAAGAAAGAAGGGAAAAAATGCGAAAAGTGCCATAATGACCTCGGCTGGCGTAAGCAGATTTTTTTCGATCATGATCTGACACGTTTTCCTCTCATCGGCTTACATGCGGTCCCCCCCTGCGAAGAATGTCACCTTACGAACGAATATGGACGTACACCACAGGATTGCATCCAATGCCACAAAAAACAAGATGACCACAAAGGACGATTGGGAACCGCTTGTGGCCAATGCCACAACCCGAATGGATGGAGCCTCTGGGAATACGATCACAATCGCCAATCCAAATTCCATCTCACGGGAGCCCATGAGAATCTGGAGTGCCGCGCCTGCCACCAGCAGGCCGTAAAAGACAAGATCCGGCTGTCCACCACCTGCTTCAGCTGCCATCTTCAGGATGATGTGCATCAAGGACGCTTTGGTCGACCCTGCCGGAGATGTCATACCACGAAATCATTCAAGAACATCAAATTCGGCATCTTACAGGAGAGTAACGATGATCATTGAAGACAAAAAGAACGCAAGAAAGACCAGAAAGCCGGGGATCCTTTTTTCCGTGCTCCTCCTTCTCTCTTTTGCCCTCCTGTCACCGGTACTGCTGCATGCGCAAACAGAAGAACCCAGGGTTTTCGATCATCTGAAAACCGGTTTTCAGTTGACCGGTGCTCACGAAAATCTGACCTGTGAGAACTGTCATATTCGTGGTCTCTTCAAAGGGACTCCCCGGGACTGCAGCGGATGCCATGACCGGAGCGAACGGGGTGCAAACAGCATTAAACCGTTGAATCATATTCCGACCCAATCTCCTTGCGATCTGTGTCATTCCAACCGGAGTTGGACCGCCGCAGGGATGGTCCATTCTTCTGAGACGGATGGTAAATGTTCTCTCTGTCATGATGGGCATATGGCCGGAGGACTGCCCGGTAACCACATCCCCACAAACAACCAATGCGATGCATGTCACCAGACCTCAATCTGGTCGACAGCCATAATTGATCACAGCACAATTCAGGGAGATTGCATCAGTTGCCATAACAGCATCGCCGTTGCAGGAAAATCGACACACCATATTTCCAGCAGCAACAATTGTGATGAATGCCACAATACTGGAAGCTGGACCAACATTACCTTTGATCATGGATCCTCCACCAACGCATGCAGTTCCTGCCACAACGGAATTACTGTAAAGGGAAAATCATCAGGCCACATCCCCTGCAGTGATCGATGTAACGATTGTCACATCACAAATAACTGGACGAACACCACCCTGGA
>CAYQVN010000007.1:0-8054 GCA_964420895.1 uncultured Nitrospirota bacterium
AAGCGGGAGTCTGGCCCATCGAAGGCTTGCCTTCGATGGGGAAAAGACAACGCAGGCGAGACCGTCCTGCAGCACTCAAATGCCACCGTATTTGCGAATAGGGCCACTTAAATACCATGCTCTCCCAACAGATTTTCCAGGTTGAGAAAGATCAGCAGACGGTCTTCCAACTTCGCCACCCCCTGAATGAATTCCACGTTGCCCGAGCCGTCACCGGTGTCGGGCGGCGCCAGGATGAGCGTATCAGGGATACTCAACACCTCGGACATGGACTCAACGATCAATCCGACATTCTTCTCCGACTCTTCCACGACCACGATTCTCGCTTCCTTCTCCAGGGGAACCGCTTCCATACGGAATCGTTGCCGAAGATCCATCACGGGAACGATCTTTCCACGCAGATTGATCACACCCGTGAGATAATCCGGTGTATTGGGCACCCGGGTCATGTCTTGAACCCGGATAATCTCCTGGACCCGGAGGATATCCACAGCATATTCTTCCCGACCTACGTGAAACGTCACCAACTGCACCAGAGGCTTCTGTGATGCATTCTTCTCGACCACTTCCGTCGCCATCGTTCACTCCCTTTATCTATTTCGAAGGGCGGGAGCCGTCGACAAAGCTCTACGCCTCCCTTCTTGCCTGTAACTAAACCTTTGTGACCAGCACAGGGTTCTGCTGGGAATGGGTATAGACATCGCAGGACTGACAGATACGCCCCGACTCCGCGCAACACAAGGGTGGGCGTTTCGACGCCCAGCAGGGCAGATACTCCTCCCGGACAATGGGGCAGGCCTCTCGCATTTCCCGGGGACACTTGGCAATTTTAAAACAGGGCACCACCGCCAGGAGACGACGGATTCCTTCCACATTGAGACGTTCTTCGTGAATGAGATGCCAGATCTGCCGCACCCAGTCGATTTCGAGGGCGGAAAAAAGGCGATGACGGCTGCCCGGATCCCGGTAGACACGGAGCAATCCCTGACGTTCATATTCCCGTATCGTTCCCGGGGATACGCCGGAAAGCTCTGCGGCAACACGAATGGTATAAAGAGATTTTCTTTCGTCCGTATTGATACTCATAGAATCCTCTATAATCTCCCGGAATGTTTATTCAAAGATATTCTTTTCTTCGTTGAAAGTCTTTTCAATCATCGGGATCAACTCATCGAGCTGTGTCTCCGTAAAGCCAAGAGTTTTTGCAGATTCCGCGCCTTTCACATTGATGCCTTCATCAGGTTCCTTGGTCCCGATCCCCAGACGGAGGCAGATCGTGTCGGCAAGATTGACGATCGACGTGAGGGCGCGGATGTATTCATCCTCATTGACAACCTTCGATAGATCGTGATGATACCGCACCGCCTTTTCCAGTTCATCGGTGAGATTCCACTTTTTGATCACCAGGGCTCCGACCTCGGGATGGGTAAAACCGAAGAGATTCTCTTCCGCCGTCAGCGCGGTGACCCCCTCATTGTAGGTCCGTTCCATCACCTGGTTGTAGAGATCGCTGTTGCCGTTGTTCATAATCACCTTTCCGATGTCGTGCATGAGGCCGCAGACAAAGACATCATCGACCTTGCTGATCTTGGCCTCTTTGGCCAGGATATGGGAGGCAATCCCCATCCCCACCGAATGCTCCCAAAGCATCCGTTCCGTCAGGCCAAAGCTCTTGTAAACCTCCTTTGTGGAAACGGCAATCACCAGGCTCCGGATGGCGCTGTACCCGATGATCACGATGGCAGACTGCAGATTATTGATCGTTCGCAGGCAGCCGTAGAAGGCCGAATTCGAGATCTTCAGGATCCGGGCCGTCAGGGCCGGATCATCGGAGATGGTTCGGCAGATCATCGCCGAGGAGGTGTTGGGGTCAGCCAGTAGCTTCATTACCTTATTGGCAACGTCGGGTACCGCCGGCAGATCACAGGCCTCCATGATTACTTCTTCAATGGTTGCAGTCATAACGCATTCCTCCCTGACAGCTTTACATATTATTCAAAAGATCCATCGATCTTGTTCCCATCCCATTTACTGAACCTTGAACATCGACAGCTCCTGCTCCATCTCCGTGGCCAAACGGCTCAGGTTCGCACAGGCCTTGCGGGACTCTTCCCCTTGATTGGAAGAATCACGGCCGAGCTGGGCAATCTCCTGAGTATTCTGCGAGATCATCCCTGAGGCCTTCGCCTCCTCCTGGGCGGAGGTGGAGATCTGCTGCACCATCTCCTTCATTTTGACGACGCTTTCGAGAATCTGCTGCAGAAGTGCCCGATTGTCCTTTGTCCTTTCGGCGCTTGTCTCCATCAGTTCGATTCCCTCACAGAGGCTCACCACCGCATTGCCGCTGACACCCTGAATCTGGTCGATCATCTCCACGATCTCCTTGGTCGCCTTGGAGGTCCGCTCCGAGAGTTTCCGGACCTCATCAGCCACCACGGCAAAACCCCTCCCCTGCTCTCCGGCATGGGCCGCCTCGATGGCGGCATTAAAGGCGAGCAGATGGGTCTGTTCCACGATATCGTCGATCACCTTCGTGATGTTGCCGATCTCCTGGCTCTTCCGTGAAAGATCGGCGCTCATTTCCGAGGATTGCGTGAGGATCGTTGAAAACTGATCCAGAGTTGTCAAAATCACCTCATTCTTTTCGTTACCTTCCCTGGCAAGACTGACCATCTCTTCCGCCGCCTGGCTCGATCCTTCGGCATGGCGAGCCACTCCCTGGATCGATTGATTCATCTCTTCCACGGCCGATGCGATCTCATCTCCACGCCGGGCCTGATCTAACATCCTCTCAGTCATCTGTGTCGAAGTACTGGAGAGTTCCTCCGAGGCCGAGGCCAGGTGAGTGCTGCTTTGTGCAACTCCTTCAATCAGTGATCCCAGATTCTGTCTGAGCTTCATCATATCCCTGTAGAGCTCACCCAGTTCATCCCGGCTCTTTACGGCTTCAATTTCGGTTTTGAAATCTCCGGCGGCAACATTGCGTACCATCGTCGAAATCCGCTGTAGAGGCGATACGAGATTCCGGTAGAGCAGCACGGCCGCCCCCAGGCAAAGGAGGGACAAGGCAAAGGTCACTGTATACAAAACGCTTTTGTACTGCGTTAACGCAGCTTGTGTCGTCCCGGCACCCTGATTGAGATCTGCTGCAGTTTGTTGGTCGAATTGCCGAATCGTGGACGTTAACTCCTCTGCCGCCAGGTCGTATTCCGTCATCAATTTCTTCCCATCCTCAATGGAATGAGTAAGATAGGCATTTGTCATCGCCATTCCGGACCGATAATATCGCTCAAATTGTTCTTCCACTTCCAGGAGCTTGCTCTTTGCTTCTTGATCCATCAACGCTTCCAGTTTTTCCCCTGTCTGGCGAAAAGTTTCCGCCCAACGATCTGCTTCCTGCACTGAACCTTCATCCAGGGTTAGAGAGGCATCGGTCAGAAACTGCTGTGTCTGTATGGTTGCCAGTTCCATATGCCGTTCCAGGGTGAGGCGCTGATATTGCCTGATGTCCTGATCATATACATCCTGCAGACCGCTCAGATAGGAGATGGAATAACCATTGGTTAATAAGATCCCCGCCGTGACCAGTATTGCCGTGAGAACAAGTTTCTGACTGATTTTGATCCTCATGCACGAACTCCTTTTCGAAGGCTTCTCCCTTTTTTCGCATAGATAACACGAATCATTTCTTCCGCTAAAGAGCTCAATAATATCCTGGCATCGACCACTCCTGCCTGCTCGGCGGCACCGGGCATCCCGTCCACCACGCAGCTCTCTTGATCCTGGGCCAGCGTCAGGCCGGAGAATTTTTTAATCATGACCATCCCTTCACGGCCATCACATCCCATACCGGTCATGATTACCCCCAGCGCCTTTTCCCGGTAGGTCCGTGCAACGGATTCCATCGCCACATCCACAGAGGGACGGAAAAGCAGACCCGCCGGGGAATCGGAAAGGTGGATCACCCCACATTCCCCGGCCGGTCTTCTTACGGACAGATGGCAGCCTCCCGGTGCAACGAAGACCCTCCCGGGGACAATGGAGTCCCCTTCCTCCGCTTCCTTGACCGCAAGCCGGCTCATCGTGTTCAACCGTTCTGCAAAGGCCCCGGTAAACGCCTTCGGCATATGCTGTACAACAATCACGGCGGCCCCCAGGTTTTCCGGCAGAAGGGGAATCACATCCTGCAGTGCGCTCGGACCGCCGGTGGAGGCCCCAATCACGACCACATCGATTGCCGCCGTCGACTGTGGCAAGGAGACTTCGGTCTCCCCGACGGACGGGGCGGGTTTCCGTTCTTGCCGGGGCAGCGGCTTCGATAGGACACAACCAATCACTTTTCGGAGAAGTGTTTCACGGATATGGACAATTCCGGAAGTGTCGCCGTCACGCCCCTTGGGGATGAAATCGACGGCCCCCATGTCCAGGGCATCGAGGGTCGCACGAGACCCTTCCGCGGTCATGGAACTGACCATGATGACCGGGCGGGGCGCTTGTTTCATAATTTTCTGCAACGCAGTCAGACCGTCCATTTCTGGCATCTCTACGTCGAGGGTAACGACATCGGGTTGAAGTTTCAGGACCTTCTCCACGCCTTCCGTGCCATTTCGGGCCGTGCCGACCACCCGGATCGCGGGATCGGACTCCAGGAATCTCTTAATCAGGGAACGCATGAACAAAGAGTCATCCACGACGAGGACCCGGATCTCTTTAACCGGTTGGATGGGCGGCTCTACTTTCTTTGTCATTCAGGCTCCACAAATAATTGCATAACTGAATATCTTCTCATGCCATAACCGATTGCTTCTGCAAACCGACAATATCGAGAATCATGATGACTTTCCCGTCACCCGTCAGTGTCGCACCGGAATACTCCGGATGGCCTTTCAGGTAATTCCCCAGAGACTTGATGACGATCTCTTCCTGACCGAAGAGCTTCGTCACCACAATCCCTACTTTCTTTTCCGCCAGGGACGTTACCACCACGTACATTTGCTCATGTTCTTCCAGTAAGGCTGGAGGCAGTCCCACCTTTTCCGAGAGATGTATGAGGGGAAGGATCTCATCGCGCAGGGTAATCACCTCCTTATCATCGACGGTCTGGATCTCCTGCGGCGCCACACGCAGGGTTTCGATGACTGAACTCAAGGGAATAGCGTAGATTTCCTCCTCCACCCCCACCATGAGGGACTGGATGATCGCAACGGTAAGGGGAAGGCGGATACGGAATTTACTCCCCAAGCCCAACTGACTTTCTACCTTGACAGAACCGTTCAGTTTGGCGATATTGGTCTTGACCACATCCATCCCGACCCCCCGTCCGGAGGTACTGGTAACCTTTTCCGCCGTACTGAAACCGGGGGCAAAGATCAGGCTGAAACATTCCTTCTCGGAAAGACGTTCCGCTTCCGCGGCATCGACGATCCCCTTTTCCACAGCTTTTTGCCGTAACTGTTCCGGATCCATACCCTGACCATCGTCTTCGATATCAATGATGATGTGATCTCCCTGATAGGAGGCGGAGACCCGGACCATTCCCTTTTCCGGTTTGCCCAGTGGGCCGCGGAAATCAGGGATCTCGATTCCGTGATCGACGGCATTCCGGATGAGGTGAACCAGGGGATCGCCGATCGCCTCGATGACCGACTTGTCCACTTCCGTCTCTTCGCCAATGATCTGGAGATCGACCTCTTTCATTTTTTTTCGCGCCAGATCCCGGATCATGCGGGGAATCTTGCTGAAGACCTTTTTGAGCGGCTGCATGCGGGTCTTGAGTACGGCCAGTTGCAGATCAGTGGTCAGGAGACTGAGTTGAAGGGTTGTGTCTAGAAGGTCCTGAATCCTTGTATCCTCTCCGTAAGATTGTTCCAGGCCGTGATTGATTTTGAAGAGACGATTCCGGGCCAGGACGAGTTCCCCTACGAGATTCATGACGGAATCGAGTCGTTCCACCTCCACGCGAATCGTTTGTTCCACTCCACCATCGTGAGAATCCTTGTGAAGCGCTGGAGGTGCGGCGTCTTTCTTTTGCGCAGGCGTCTGATCCGATACGGATTCGGGTGGCGGACTATTTTTCTCTTCCTTGCTCTCTTTCGCCGGTGCAGGCGAGGTTTCTTCCGGAAGGATTTCCACTGTCGGAGTTTCTTCCACTGGAGCCGGGGCGTCCACCTGCGGCAACGCACGCTCCGGTGGAGCGCTTTCTTGGGGTGCCGATACAGGGGAATCACTTTTTTCCGATTGCCCGCCCGCCAGAAGACCCACCAGCCGATTCGCCGTGCCTTCGACATCGACCTCCGCCGTCTCACCGGTTTCGATCTCATGATTGAGAGCTTTCAGAACATCCACCGCTTCAAAGACAACATCCATGATCTCCGGCGTAAGGACCATCTCCTCCTTGCGCAACAGGTTGAAAAGGCTTTCTGATTTGTGGGCAACGGTCACCACCTTGGAAAAACCCAGGAAATCCGCCGCCCCCTTCAGGGAATGGACAACCCGGAAGACGCTGTTGATCAACTCCAGGTTTCCCGGATCCTTTTCCAGGTCGACGAAGATCGGTTCCAGGTTGTCCAGGCTTTCATGGGTCTCGCTGATAAAATCCTCAACGATTTCCTTCATTTCATCTGGGATCATCCCTTCAGACATGAATCAAAACCTCCCGCTCTTCTTTGCATGTTATTAATTCACAAAAACCTTTTCGATCTTTTCCTTCAGGGTTTCCGCTGTAAAAGGTTTGACGATATAATTGTTGACCCCCGCCTGTATGGCCTGCACAATGCTCGATTTGTCGGCCTCGGCCGTGACCATCAGCACCGGCATCGACTTGAGCCCCGAATCGGCACGGATCGATTTCAGCAGATCGATGCCGTTCATTTTCGGCATGTTCCAGTCGGTGATTACAAAATCAATGGAACCTGCCTTGATTACGGATAAGGCATGCTCACCGTTTTCGGCTTCCTTGATTCGCTTGAAGCCGAGTTGTTTGAGCAGATTCATGATTATCTTCCGCATCGTCGGAAAATCATCCACCACCAAAACATCAATATCGGTGTTCATCATCTGTGCAGTCCTCCCGTCGAGGGTCTAATTTTTAACGCAATCCCGGACCTTGTCCGTCAAGACTTTCCGGGATACAGGCTTGATCATGTAGTCCGACACACCGGCCTGGAATACAATATTCCGGCTATCTTCATCCGCTTCCGTACTCAACATGATAATGGGCAGATCGGACTGCACCGAACCGTTCCGGATGGTCTGGATCAGTTCAGCCCCATCCATCTTCGGCATGTTGAGGTCCGTGATCATCAGATCCACCTCCGTCGCGCCCATCATTTCCAGGGCCTCCATTCCATCCTGTGCGGCAATGACCTCAAACCCTTCCGATCTCAGGATGAAGCTGACAAACTTTCTCGTAATGCTGTCATCATCAACGACCAGAATTCTGATTGCCATGAGGGACCCCTTTCCCAATTTTGATCATCCTGCGTTCTTAGCGTCGCTTTCAATCCTGCGACGGATTCCCGTTGAACACCCTCCGGCACAAATATTTGGTCCCGGGATCACGGACGGGTGTTCTATTCCTTCCGATAAACCAGACCGTTCTTCATCTTCACCGGCTGGAAGGCCCGGGAGATGTCATGGAGCGCTTCCGCCTTGCCGATTAAGAGGTATCCCCCCGGCAACAGGGAATCATACAGTGAATCCACAACCTTTTTCTTGGCGGCCAGGTCAAAATAGATCAATACATTCTTGCAGAAGATGACATCCATCCCGGCGGCGCTACGGAGCCGGTTTTCGTCCACCAGATTCAGATGAACAAAACGGACGTGCGATTTGATCTTTTCGTCCAGACGATAACGTCCATCCACCTCTTGAAAATATTTCACGAGAAGTTCCGGCGGAACATGACGGACGGTATTGGCCCCGTAGATCCCCCTTCGGGCCGACTGGATCACGGCATCATTGATATCGCTTGCAAGGATCTCGACCCGCACCCCGGCCAACTCCCTTTTCATCTCTTCCACCAGGATCGAGATTGTGTAGGGTTCCTCCCCCGT
>CAYQVN010000007.1:8154-22792 GCA_964420895.1 uncultured Nitrospirota bacterium
ATTCACCTTGAGTCGATTGACGAGGCGGTTTTCCAGCAGATACTCTTTCCCCGCCGCCAAATGAATGCCGGAGCGCTCGTAGATGATCTTCTGCAGGTTCCGGAAGGATTTCGCATCTATCCGTACCTTTTCCTCCAGCTGCATCGGCCGGGATTTCACATCATCTTTGACAGGAGGCATCAGAGCCAACAGACTACTCCCCTTCTTCCGCAAACAGAGTACGGATATCCGGATTGGGATCATTTTCCATTTGATGCAGGACCGTCCCGGAACGCGGATCTCCGATTTTCATCAGGGCCCGGATCAAGGCAATCTTCAACGGCACGTTATCGGTTTCTTGCAGCAACCTCATCATCGTCTCCACTGCCATGGGATCGGCAATCCGTCCCAATGCATCGGCAGCCTTGAAAGCGACCCAGTGACTGTCGTCATAGAGCGCATCCATCAAAGCACGCACAACCGTTGATGAGGGACGTTCAGATAGAACGTCAATCGCTGCAAGACGGACCTGTTCATTTTCATCGTTCAAGGAGTGAATCAATGGTTCCATCATCCGTTCACAGTCGATCCGGCCCAGACATTCAACGACCTTGAGGCGGATCTGCTCGTTCTCATTCCCCAGATTGGCAATCAGGTGATCGCAGGCCTCATCATCCCCCAAAAGTCCGATCCCCTGGATGGCCAGGGCCTGAACGTTGGGATCGGGATAGAAAACAAATTCCCGGAATTTTTCCTTCACCCCCTCTGAACCAATGGCTACAAGGGCATCGAGGAGCGTTTCCCGGACGTCCATGAACTCCTCACGGTCGAGCGATTCAAAGAGTGGAAGAACGGCCTGCTCATCGCCGATCCGACCGAGGGAACAAGCTGCATCCCTTCGTACATGGCCGTTTCCGTCTTTCAAAAGGCCGATCAGGGGCAGACAGGCCAGAGGGTCTTCAATCCTTCCCAACGCCTGTGTCATGACGCGCCGAACCGGCTCTGAGGGACCGGCAAGATGGAGAATCATGGCAGGCACCGCCCGGGCTTCCTGAAATGCCCCCAGGACCTCCCCGGCAAGTTTCAGGGTGAGTTCGTTTGGAGATTCTACTGAAGAAGCATCGAGTAGGGTGTGGATGAGAAAATCCGGCTCACCGATCGCCGTTAAGGCCTTCTGGACACCCTTGACCCGATCCTCTTCGGCATATTCATGGAGAGTCCGTGTAAATGCCATCAGGGGAGCAACGGCCTGGGCGGTCCCGATCCACTCCAACCCCTGGACCGCGGAATCCTGAATCTCCTTTTGGGGACTCTTTAAAGCCTCGGTAAAATATGCCTCGTAGGGAGCAAAGACTTCGACCCCGCATCCATCTTCTCCCGGATGTTCTAACGCAATCCGGACCAGATGATGTACGATTTGGTGTTGGACCAATGGTGTGGCGCCGGGCAGCGTCTCCAACATTTTCGGTACGGATTCGAGACTGCTGATCTTTCCCAGGGACTCCACAGCGACCCAGCAGATCGATTCGGCAACATCCCCTTCGAGAAGATTCAGCAGCGCCGGAAGGGAGGCATGATCCTGAAGATTTCCCAGGGCCTGAATGCAGGAAAAACGGACCCATTCTTCCGGGTCCTCCATATATTCTCGAATGGAAGGGAGCGACTCCCGATCGCCGATGTTTCCCAGAGCGTTCAGAGCCGCGCAGCGGACGTTGGGATTGTTGTCGGACAAAAGGTCGATCACTGAGGGGACCGCTTCTTCGGCATGAAGATTTCCGAAGATGTTGGCCGCAATAATCCGGATGGTGTCATTCCCGTCCTGGAAGAGATGCATCAAAAGTTCCGGGGCTTCTCGTCCGATCTTTTCCAGGATCTCAATCGCCGCATTTCGCGCGTAGACCTTGCCGCCGGCAACCAGCCTGGAAAGTTCCCGAATGGTTTCCGCTCCGCCGATGGCAACGAGGGCATCCATAGCGGCTTCTTGAAAGCCACGATGGGAATCTTCCAGCGCACGGACCAGGTCCGGAATCGCCTTGGGATTGCCGCTCTCTCCTAACATCCTGGCTGCCTGCCTGCGCAGCGCTGGATCATCTTCCCGCAATTGTGAGAGCATTTCCGGAAGTTCCCGTTCCATCTGCAACATCATACAACCTGCTCCCAATTGATTTATTCAATCAACATGAGTTGTGTCTGTCTGAAAATCATATCTGATTCGGAATTTCACCTGCATTTCTCTATCGGAACTTACAGTTAATCACTTGAGTCTTTTCTAAGTAAGCTGCGGTTACATTTTGAAGTTTTCTTATGTATTTACATTAAGTCATACTTATAATACATTGATATATTTACTTTAATTCTCTTTTCAGTTTTCCCCGCATCCGCAGCATCGCCTGGGTGTGTATCTGAGAGACCCTCGATTCGGTAATGGAGAGGACCGTTCCGATCTCCTTCATGGTCAGTTCATTATAATAATAGAGGGAGACGACCATTTTTTCGCTTTCCGGCAAAGCCTCGATATTGCGAGCGATGATCTGTTTCAACTCCTTTTTCTTGATGATCGCCAGGGGATTGTCCTCAGGGTCTCCGGTGAGCGATTCAAAGATCCTTCGATTCAGGATATTTTCCTCATCACCGCATTCAATGCTGATCAAAGAGAGTCCCTTCACGCGGCTCATGAGGTCATAAAAAGCATCCATCGACATATCGAGAGCCTCGGCCACTTCCTCGTTCGACGCCGCCCGTCCTTCCCGTTGCTCGATCTCGGCATAGGCTCGTTCCAGCGCCGCCGCCTTCTGCCGTACGGAACGGGGGATCCAGTCCTGGGAGCGAAGATCGTCAAGCATGGCCCCCTTGATCCGGAATTCAGCATAGGTCTTGAATTGGATGTCCCGACTCGGATCAAACTTCTCGATGGCATCGATGAGACCGATAACACCGGAACTGATCAAGTCGTCTACCTCGACATGGGGCGGCAATCGCATGGCTAGACGATGAGCGATATACTTAATTTGCGGCGCATAGGCCAGAATCAGTTCATCCCTTTTTGAGGGATCAAAGGTTTCCGTTATTTGCTGAGTCGCCCGTTGGGTCTTATTCATGCACACATCCTCGAGGTGTCCCTATTCGTAAATACGGTGGTCTGTCTGCATGCAACGCAGAGGCAGGCATTCGAGAGCCGCAACATTTGTAAAGAATCCACGCCCAAAGGACGTGGCTTTGGTCTGCCCCCTGGAAGGGTGATGCTGTTAATCTTTAGTCCCCCTTAACAAAGGGGGATTTAGGGGGATTTGATTTGACGGCTTATAAATCCCCCCTTGCCCCCCTTTTACAAAGTGGGGTAAAATCATCCATCAATTGTTTCGGGCAAAGCCCATCTGTCTATGACCCGGCCCAGAGAACCGGGTTTTAAAGAGTAAATAAACAGGGCCACTAAGCCATTTGAAAGATCCGTTTCCAGAAAAACTGTACATTCCCGCCGGCAGTAACCGTTTCACGACTCTCAGCAACTCTTCGCGCAATTCTTCGAAAACAGAGACTTGCCGGAGACCCCGGGAATGACTCCGTAATCGCCTTCTGTTGACGCACGGCCCGCGTCACTACCGGGTCAGCCACCACAAAGCCGAAATATTCGATCGAGATATTCAGGAAACGATCCGCCACGGTACAGAGCTTTTTGTAAACCGCCTTGGCCTCGGCTTCGTTCTTCACGGAATTAATGAGCAACTTGAAGTGATTCTCGGCATATTCCTGGGACATGACCTTCATCAACGCATAGGCATCGGTAATCGAAGTCGGTTCCGGCGAGGCCACGACCAGGATCTCCTGGGCCGCCACATTAAAAAACATGACATTGGAAGAGATGCCCGCCGCCGTATCAATAAATAGATAATCGATCTCCTCTTCCAGTTCATCGATCTGTGTCAGCAGATTGGCCTTCTCCGCCCGGCCGAGTTCCGTGATCGCCTGAATCCCGGAACTGGCCGGAAGGATCTTGATCCCCCCCGGCCCTTCCAGAACGATCTCCCGGATATTCTTCCGGCCTTCGAGTACGTCGGCCAGGTTGTATTCGGGCGCCAGTCCCAACAGGATATCGAGATTCCCCAGGCCGAGATCGGCATCTAAAACCATGACCTTCTTCCGGTTCAGCACGGAAAGGGTATAGGCCAGATTGGCCACGACATTGGTCTTTCCGACGCCGCCTTTCCCGCTGGTCACGGCAATCACCTTCACCTGTTTTCTCGGTCCTCCGTCACTGTTCTTTTGATTACTGATGGTGCGTAATGTCCCGGCCTGATCCATATTTTCCTCCATCTTCGCGGGTGATCCTTGACAATATTCATTGCATGGCAGTCATTGTTTTCGGTTTCATTTCCTGAATCGGTGAGGAGAGGCAAACACGGTTGGGCGCCAGGACCAGTTGTATCAGGTCCTCGACCCGGGGAATGTGGAGATCCTCCGGCACCCGTTGCCCGTCGGTCAGATAGAAAATCGGTTTTCCGGCCTGCAGGGCGGCATTCAGGAGTGTCCCAAAACGGCTCCCCTCGTCAATCTTGGTGAAAATCAAACCGTCAAAACCAACGGGTTGAAAATTCCGTATGATGCGGTTCAGGTCGGGCTGTTTGGTCGTTGCACTGAGGACCAGATGGCGCTCCATCCCCTCTTCTCCCTGGAGGACTCTTTGAAGCTCCGCCATCTGTGCCCGGTTTCGATGGCTTCGTCCTGCCGTGTCGAGCAGGATAAGGTCCTTGTCCTGGTGTTTTTCAAAAACCTGGTGCAAGTCCTCCGGCCGCACAACCACATCCACGGGGATCCCGATGATCCGGGCATAGATTTTCAACTGTTCAATGGCGGCAATCCTGTAGGTGTCGATCGTTACCAGAGCGACCCGCTCATTCCGCGCCAGAGCGCTTTCCGCGGCGATCTTGGCAAGGGTCGTCGTCTTCCCCACGCCGGTGGGACCGATGAGGGCGACCTTCTTCGGCCCGGCGCCTTCCCGGTGGATGCCTTTTTGCACCTGAAAAAGATTGCGCAGAATCCTGCGGACGGCATTTTCCATTGATTTAGCCGACCCGTAGTTGGATGCCGGAAGGCGCCGAGTGATACCCTGAATCAGTTTATCCGCAATGGCAGGCGATACGTCATTATTGATGAGGCGTTGCGCCATTTTTTGGAGAGGTTCCGGAGAGCGCTGTGAGGAGTCGTCGCTTTCCAGAGGAAGATGGGTTTTCATCATCTCCTTGACGGCCCCCAGTTCTTCCATCACCCCCTGGAGTTCCTGCGATCCGGAACGACGGAACTGCAATCCATCCATCTCTTCCCGCAGTTCCTGGAGATCCTGGCGTAAGGGGCTCAGCCAGTTCGGAAGAGCTTCGAGAGAAGGTCGGGGCTTACGGTGCATCGTCTCGGAAAGAGCACGGTCAAATCTTTGCGTCTCCTGCGGTTGTGGGTCCCGATCTATCGCCGCCGTCACCTCGACCATAGAGCGGCCGAAAAGTCCGAAAGTCCCTTTGCCCTTGCGGATATTCCGCGTGGAAAGAATCACCGCATCCGAACCAAGATCGTTTTTGATCAGCCTGACTGCAGAGGGCATGTCGACGGCTTCATACTTTTTGATCTGCATATCATATCCTCACTGATTCAACAGATTGAATTTTCACGTTCGGGGATACCTCGGAATGAGAAAGCACGACCAGGTCGGGCAAAAAGCGTTCCGTCATTTGTCTTAGAACCATCCGAATTCCGGGAGAACAGAGCAGGACCGGTTCTATATTCATGGAGGCAACCTTCTCCATCGCCTTGCCGATACGGCTGATGACTTTCTGTGCCGCGCCGGGATCCATGGCCAGATAAGTCCCCTGTTCATGACGTGTGATCGATTCGGAGATCTGATCTTCGACCTGATGATCCAGGGTAATCACCCGAAGTTCTCCTGCCGGATCCATGTAAGGCCGTGTAATGGACCGTCCCAGTTTCTGACGGACATACTCCGTCAACAGATCGGTATCCTTGGAATATTCGGCATGATCGGCCAGCGTTTCCAGAATGGTTCGCAGATCCCGGATCGATATCCGTTCCCGTAGCAGGTTCTGAAGCACTTTCTGAACGGCGCCGAGACTCATAAGGTTGGGGACCAGTTCCTCCACCACCTTGGGGTAGGTTTCGGAAAAATGGTCGAGAAGCCGCTGCACCTCCTGCCGCCCCAGCAGCTCGTCGGCGTGCTTCCGGATCATCTCCGTCAGGTGCGTGGCAATGACCGTGGAATGATCCACCACGGAATATCCGGACATCTGGGCCCGATCCTTCTCCGGTGCATCGACCCAGAGCGCCGGCAGTCCGAAGGCCGGTTCCGTTGTTTCCACCCCCTTGATGCGATCTTTGACGTTACCGCCGTCCATCGCCAGAAGATGGTTCATCATCAGTTCACCGCCATCTACTTTTTCCCCTTTGATCTGGAAGGCATACTCACCGGCCTTCAGCTTCAGGTTGTCACGGATATGAAGGGGGGGAACGATGATCCCCATCTCCGTGGCAAATTGACGCCGCACCGACCGGATCCTCTCCAAGAGATCGCCACCACGTTCCCGGTCTACCAGGGGAATCAGGCCGTAACCGATCTCCATTTCCAGCAGGTCCAGGGGAAGGAGTTTCTCGATCCTTTCCGGTTCCTGTGGCGGAGGTTCCGCAGCGGACTCCTCTTCCTCCTCTTTCCGGGTC
Source organism: uncultured Nitrospirota bacterium (assembly GCA_964420895.1). Classification (GTDB taxonomy): domain Bacteria; phylum CG2-30-53-67; class CG2-30-53-67; order CG2-30-53-67; family CG2-30-53-67; genus JAADIO01. The sequence goes on from CAYQVN010000007.1 coordinate 14,848, forward strand.
TTTTCCTGCCGGGTATACATTAGATACGCTGTACCGCCCATCACTATGGAGAAGAAAAGAAAGGGGATTTGCGGCAGACCGGGGATCAGGCCGAGGAGAAACATGATCCCCGCCGTCACGGAGATCGCCCGGGTATTGGAAAAGAGCTGCTGCACCACGGCAATTCCGAGGCTTCCTCCCGTCGAGGCATGGGTTACCACCAGGCCAGCCGCCGTCGAAACAATCAATGCGGGGATCTGGGAGACCAGGCCGTCTCCGACCGTCAGGAGGGTATACGCCTGGGCCGCTTCCCGGACGGAGATATGCTGCTGGAGAACCCCGATCACCAGGCCGCCTAAGATATTGATGACCGTGATAATGATCCCGGCAATGGCATCCCCCCGGACAAACTTGCTGGCGCCGTCCATAGCCCCGTAGAAGTCTGCCTCCATCTCGACTTCCTTCCGCCGTTTCCGGGCCTGGGCTTCGTCGATCAGGCCGGCATTCAAATCGGCATCGATACTCATCTGCTTGCCTGGCAGAGCGTCGAGGGTAAACCGTGCGCCGACTTCAGCGATACGGCCGGCGCCTTTGGTGATGACCACAAAGTTAATAAGCACCAGAATCAGGAAGACAACCATGCCGACCACATAGTTTCCCCCGACCACGAAGGTCCCGAAGGCCTGAATAATATTTCCGGCGGCTTCGGTCCCCTCCCCGCCATGAAGAAGAATCAAACGGGTAGACGCGACGTTAAGCGACAGCCGGTAAAGGGTCGTCATGAGTAGAACGCTGGGAAAAATTGAAAAATCGAGGGGCCGTTCCGTATAGATCGAAACCAGGAGGATTACGAGGGAAAATGCGATATTAAAAAAGAGAAAGGTATCCATGATCATCGGCGGCATGGGGATCACCATGATCCCGAGGATCATTACCACACCTGCGGCAAGATAGAGTTCGCTCTGATTTCCAAAACGTTTCCAGTATTCCAGCATCCGTCTCCTCTCTTCACTTAACCTGTTTTTTTAAGGTTTCCTGCTTTAACGACGCCCCTTGAGGCTGTAAACGTACGCAAGGATCTCCGCCACGGCCTTATAGAGGCTTTCCGGAATCAACTGCCCCACCTTAACCCCCTTGTAAAGGGCCCGTGCCAACGGCTTATCTTCCACCAACGGAACACCGTGCTCTCTCGCAACATCCCGGATCTTTGCGGCGAGGAAATCGGCGCCCTTTGCCACGACACGGGGGGCGGCGCCCTTCTCGGAATCATACTGGAGGGCAACGGCAAGATGGGTCGGGTTGGTCACGACCACGTCGGCCAGCGGCACATCGGCCAGCATCCGTTTCCGGGCCATTTCCCGTTGAATGCTCCGAACCCGGGCCTTGACCTGGGGATCCCCTTCCCGCTGCTTGTATTCATCCTTAACTTCCTGCTTGGTCATCTTCAAATCTTCTTCATATTGCCAACGCTGAAACGCGTAATCAACGGCAGAGAGGATGATCAGGAACCAGAGAACATGGACCATGATCTTGTAGGAGATCCTTGTAATGTAGAAGAAGATCCCCCAGACATCCATGTCAACCAGAGACGGCAAGGTCCGGAAGAATTCTTCGCGGACCACGGAATAGGCCAGGAAACCAACCACCGCGATCTTGGCGATTGCCTTCAGCATTTCCATCACGGTCCTTTTTGAAAACATCCTGCCGATCCCCTTGACGACATTCAGTTTGTCGAATTTCGGCTGCAGTGCTTTCCCGCTGAGGAGAAAACCGAACTGCAGGACGTTTCCCAGAAACCCCATGACGAAGGCAATCGCAAAAAGCGGAGCCAGAATCTGGAATATGTGCAGGAGGGCCTGGTAGGTTACAATCATCAGGTTTGCCGAGGTGATCTGCACCTGGGTCGTTTGGGAAAGAAACTCCTTCATCATCCCCAGAAGGTGTTTCAGAAAATAAGGACTGAAAAAATAGAGGACCAGAAGCATGGAGAGATAAACGGCCGTCGATGCCACTTCACGACTCTTGGCGACCTGGCCTTGCTCCCGTGATTCTTCCCTCTTTTTGGGAGTTGCGCGCTCCGTTTTTTCCTGATCCGATCCTTGTGCCATCAGGTCCCCATTTGAATCATCCGGAACAGGTTCTGAATATCCTGTTCCAATGTTATAAAGGAATGCTCAAAGATCTTGACCGTCAGGGGAAGACTGAGCCCGAGCACAATCAAACCGCATCCGATCTGAAAGGGAAAGGAGACAATAAAGATGTTCATCTGTGGCACCGTCCGGGCAATCACGCCCATGGCCACATTGGTAAAAAGCAGCGCGGCCATGACCGGGGCGCCGATCTTTATGGCAAGAACAAAGAGTTCGGCCGAATTCCGCACCAACTGGTCCATGATGGATTGGGGATAATGCCCCCCGAGAAGCGGAATCAGCTGAAAACTGTCCGCCAGTCCGCGGAGCAGCACATGATGGATATTCAGGGATAGAAAAAGTAGCATCGCCAGGAGGTTTTCAAAATAGGCCATAATGGAAAGTTGAGCACTGCTCTGCGGATCAAAGACACTGACGATGGCAAATCCCATCTGGTACCCGATGAGTTGTCCCGCAACCTGAAAGGCGGCGAAAATCAACCGGGCAAAGTAACCAATCAATAGTCCAATGCCGATCTCCCGCAGGATCGCCAGAATCAGAGTCACATTCTCCTGGGGGACCGGTATGGAGGCCGTCTGTACCCGGGGAAAGACCAGAATGGACGTCAGAAGAGCAAAACCGACCTTGACCATCATCGGGGCATTCCGGCTGCCGATCACCGGCAGGGTCATGATGATCGCCGCCACACGGATCAGGATCAGGACAAAATACTGAAACTGTTCAAAGGGGAGATCAATGGGATTCATTCCCACCCCCAATTCCAAAGAGTCCCATTTTTTCTACCCATGATTTTTCCCTTATCGAATATAGTTCGGAATATTCGCCAGTACCGACGAGGTAAAGTTCGTCAGGATGTCAAGAAGCCAGGGCGCGAAGAAGATCAATGCGGCAATGACGGCAACGATCTTCGGAACAAAGATCAGGGTCATTTCCTGGATCTGTGTTGCAGCCTGAAAAATACTGACCACCAACCCCACGATCATTCCGGTAACCAGGAGGGGGGCGGAGAGCATCAGGGTCAACTCCAGGGCTTCCTTGCCGAATCCGATCACGAACTGCGGTGTCATGTTATCTCTCCGAATCCTTTAAAGTTACAGGGTTCCGAAACTCTTGATCAGGGACTCCACGATCATGTACCACCCATCCACGAGCACAAACAGCATCAGTTTGAAGGGAAGGGAGATAATCACCGGAGGCAGCATCATCATTCCCATGGAAAGAAGAATGCTGGCCACCACCATATCGAGTACCAGAAAAGGGATGTAGATCATAAATCCAATCTGAAAGGCGGTTTTCAGCTCGCTCATCACAAAGGCGGTCAGGAGCGGAATGGTTTTGACCTCCTTGCGATTTTCCGGTTTCTTTTCCCCTGATAAACGGATACAGAGGGAAAGGTCCTTTTGCCGGGTCTGGTGAAAAAGGAATTTACGGATCGGCGTCATGGCGAGCGTCAGGGCTTCTCCCTGGGGTAATTCATGGTTGAGATAGGGTTGCAGCGCATTCTGATTTACCTGCGTCCAGACGGGAGTCATGATAAAGAAGGTCAGAAAAAGGGCCAACCCGATGAGCACCTGATTGGGTGGTACCTGGTGCGTTCCGATTGCCTGGCGGAGAAAGGAGAGGACCACCACAATCCGTACAAAAGAAGTCATCATTACCAGGATGGCCGGCGCAAGAGTCAGCACCGTAAGAAGCATTAGAATCTGCAGGGTTGTCGAAACCTGTTCCGGATTAGAGGCCGCTCCGACACTGATCTTCAGATCCGGCACCGTAACCGCTGCCACGGGAAGAACGTGCAAGATGCCGAAAATCAGAACAATCGCTGTCCAGAAACAAAGGGTTTTTCTCAAAGACTTACTCCTCATGTAAACTCTTCCGAAGGACCTTCCGGAAGGAACTCTCCCCGCCGTTCACTTCGTCGGTTCCAGACACATTGCACAAAGCCGTCAGAAAGGAGATCCCCTGCGGCGAAAGTGCGATGACAAACCGTTCTCCATCGACATCGACCACGCTCAGGCTGTTCTTGGAGCCGAGATACCGCGTTGCCAGGATCCGGATCATCGACTCTTTGCCTGGGAGTGCACCCTTCCGTGATAGGAAACGTTTCGCTCCATAGGCAATCAACAAGATGATGCCAATCACGATGATGAGGGACGTCATCATACGGATCCCTGACTGGAAGAGATTCGGACGTGCCGTTTCCCGTTCTTCCGTAGGAAAAGGAGCTTCGTCTGAGATCGCGGCATCAGGATTGGGAGTAAAGGCTTCGTCAACAAATTTGTCGCCCCCGTCCGGCGGAAAAACAGCAACGGCCGGAGCGGACAAAATGATTATCCCTGCAAAAAACGATATTGCGAATATCATAGTTGTCGAAATATTGATTTTTTGTTTTTTCATTTTTCTCTTTCTTCACCCGAGCTGTTCGATCCGTTCCGTCGGGGAAATAATGTCGGTTACACGGATTCCGAATTTGTCGTTCACCGAAACCACCTCTCCCCGTGCAACCAGTTTTTCGTTCACCATGATCTCCAGGGGGTCTCCGGCCATTTTTTCGAGTTCAATAATTGACCCCTGGGCCAGCTGCAAAAGTTCATTGACAAGCATCTTCGTGCGTCCCAGCTCGACAGAGACCTTCAGAGGAAGATCGAGAATAAAATCGAGACTCCGCATCGGCACTTCACCATCAGTCGCCGCCGTTTCTTCGATGGAGGGTTCCTCCGTTGTTGGTTCATCTTCAACTGGAGCCTCTTCCGTTGCGGTTGCTTCCTGGACTTCTTGTTCCGCCATGATTGGTTCCCTCCTTAATTTATCCAATGGGAGAAAGTACTTGTATGGCCATGTGCCCCTTATGCTGACCGGGCAGCCCTTTATATTTGCCAACCCCTTCGCATAAAACCATCAAGGGGTCATCTTCCGTCCGTGTAAGTTCAATAATATCGCCGACCTTGAGCTGCATAAGATCCCGGAAGGTCACCTCCCCCTGTCCCATTTCCCCGACCACATTGACTTCCATCTCTTTCAGGTTATGCTGCAGCCAGCGGCTTGCATTCCCATCCTGTTTCATGATCTTCGTGGTATGTACCTCGCCGGAAAGATCGGCCCTGTACGGTTCAATCGTGGAATAAGGGATACAGATCTTCATGCAGCAATTGACCTGCTCAATAGAAACTTCGAAGTCGAAGACCAGAAGAGTCTCCGTTCGCTCCACGGCTGTCACAAAACGGGGATTCATTTCGGTTTTCTTCAGTGAAAAAACAAAAGGCACAACCGGTTTCCATGCCTGGGTCAGATCGGCCACGGCCAGGTTCGCCACCCGGTCGATGATTTTCTGTTCAATGGAAGTAAACTCCCGTCCCTCGACCTTGAACCGGTTGTTTCCATCACCACCACAAAGGATGTCCATGATGCTGAATACAAAAACGGCATCCATCTGGAGAATCATCGCCCGGTTATTCGGTTCTACATTGAGGATGCAGAGACTGGCCGGAAGTGAGATGGTTTCAATAAACCGGACATACTTCGACACATCGAAACTCAAAAGCGACAACGTGACATCCATCCTCAGAAAGGAACTGAGAGAATTCTGAAACTGTTTGAGAAACTTGTCATGAACGACGTTCAAGGCCTGCATCTTCCCCCGAATAATCTTTTCAGGGTTCGTCAGGTCATAGATCATGTCCTCCGATTCCTTCGAAGTAACATTGGTCTCGGTCTCTACATCACCGTTGTCCACACCCTTGAGCAGGGCATCCACTTCATTTTGATCGAGAATATCGGTCATTGGTTCCCCTTACTGCACGATAAATTCAGTAAAATAAAGGTTCTTGAGTTTCCCCGTAATCAGGATATTGTTAAGTTTTTCCAACAGTTCCTCCCGAAGGATATATTTCCCGTCAAAGCTTCGAACTTCGGGAAAGCGTTTGGTGCTGAGATGGAGAAGAATAATATCCCGGACCTGGGCGATCCGTTTGTCTAGTTCATCCTTCAATGCTTCTTTATCCAGTTCCAGAGTCAAGGTCGTCTTCAAAAACCGGTTATCTTCATTTTCCCCGATGTTCACCAGGAAGGTCTGAAGGGGATACATTGTTCCGACGACGGCATCGAGATTCTCCTGGGGGGTCTTTTCCGGAACCTTCGACTCCACCTCTTCCACCGGTTTTTTGAGGACGAAGTTATAGACCCCGAAACCTCCTCCACCCAGGATCAATAATGCTGCGACTACGATAATGATCAGTTTACTCTTCGATTTTTTTGCCGGGGCTGCGTTTTCGCCTTCTTCGGCGGCGCCCTTTTTCGCTTCTTTTTCGTCAGCCATTTATTCTCCTCCGCGCTTAAGTTTCAATTCTTTTCTCAGGTTCATGGAAACATGTACTTTCCCTTTCTTCCTGGTTCCCCCGGATGGTCCCATCTTCTTCTCAGTGGGCATTTCAATCTTGTCATCCGGGTAATTGAGAATCAGCGTTACCCGACGGTTTGTCGACCTCCCTTCCGGAGTGTCATTCGAAGCGATCGGTCGGGTATCGCCGTAACCGACGGCCGAAAACCGGAGGGGGTCCATTTTCTCCTCTTCCACAAAGTAACGAAGGGCCTTCACAGCCCGCGCCGTGGAGAGTTCCCAGTTGGACGGATAGCGGGCCGTATGGATCGGAACGTTGTCCGTATGCCCTTCGATCCGGACCTCCGCCTTGTTGGTCCGGAGTACCTCCCCGATCTTGTGCAGAACGGCTGTTGCCTCGGGATTCACATCGGCGGCGCCGGCCTGAAAAAGGACTTTACTATCCACATGAATCAGGATCCCCTGCTCCGTTCGATCGGCTCGGACTTTGTCCTCCATTTTCAACTTGGTCAGCCATTTCCGCACCTCATTATAATTCCGCTCAATCAATTTGCGCCTTGCAACTTCCACGATCTCCAGCGAGGGAATCAATTCCCGAACGCTGATCTCCGTTTTCATCCCCCCCTGCATAACCCCCAGAGACCCCTGGAGGGAACCGATGGCTTCCTTGATCTTCTGCTGGTCCATGGAGGCCATGGAAAGGAGCAGTACGAAAAAGGTCAGCAGCAAAGTCATCATGTCGGAAAAGGTTGCCAGCCAGGCGGGAAGTCCCGCTTCGCAGTCACACCCTTTTTTCTTTTTGGCCATAATCTATCGCCCTGATGGGCTCCTTTGAGGGATGACTAATCAAAACTTGATTTTCGTAACTTCGGCGCAATAAAGGCATGGAGCTTCTGCTCCACAACCCGCGGGTTGTCTCCGCTGTTGATTGCCAGGATCCCTTCCATGATCAGCTCGTTTGTAAAGAGCTCTTTGGCACTGGTGTTTTTCAATTTTCCCGCCATCGGCAGAAAAAGCATGTTGGCCATAATGGCGCCGTAGAAAGTGGTCAGAAGGGCAACGGCCATGGCCGGTCCGATGGAGCTCGGATCGTTCATGGTCTGCAGCATCTGGACCAGGCCGATCAGGGTCCCGATCATCCCCATGGCCGGACCGTAGGTTCCCATGGCGGTAAAAAGCTCTGCGCCCAGTTTGTGCCGTTGCTCCAGCTTGTCGATCTCCGTTTCCAGAATATCCCGGATCGCCTGGTTCTCCAGCCCGTCGACGGCCAACTGGATTCCCTTTTTCATGAACGCATGTTTGATTTCGGCAGAGGCATTCTCCAACGCCAGGATCCCCTCTTTCCGGGCCAGCCCGGAGAACTCCACCAACTTGCCGATATATTCAGTCGGGTTGGAGTTTGTTGGAAACAGAGTCTTCAGGGCGACACTCATCACCTTCAACATGTCCCCCAGGGGATAGTTTACAAGGGTGACCCCGA
>CAYQVN010000008.1:0-22145 GCA_964420895.1 uncultured Nitrospirota bacterium
ATTGAGCAGGACGCAGATGTCATCCTCTTCGTCTATCGTGAAGAAGCCTACAAGGAATCGGAAGAGAACCGGGGCAAGGCCGAGATCATTATCGGGAAACAGCGGAACGGGCCTACCGGCACGGTCCCCCTCCATTTTGAAAAAAAATTCACCCTCTTTCAAAATTTCAGCCCCCGGGATCAGGAAAGTGCCTATGCCGAGTCCACGCCCTACCATAGTTAACATCAACCTGAAAGCCCTCCGACAGAACCTTCACGTCGTCCGAAGGCGGGCCGGCGCAGAGAGGGAGATCTTTGCCGTCGTCAAGGCCAACGCCTATGGTCACGGCGCGGTGGAGGTGGCCCGGCTCCTGCAGGGGGAAGGGATCGGTCATCTCGGCGTGGCCACCACGGAAGAAGGGGCGGAACTCCGCCGCGCCGGGATTACCGGCTCGATCACTGTTTTGGGAGGGCTACTGCCCGAACAGTTCGACGCCGCCCTTGAGTTCGACCTGATCCCCGTACTCTACAACAGTTCATGGGCCGAAACCCTTTCAGAAAAGGCCTCTCGGTACGACAGGGTAATTCCCGTGCAGATCAAGGTGGACACCGGTATGGGACGTCTCGGTTTCAATGCCGGGGAGGCTCCGGGAAGTATTGCAGCCATTGCCGCTCTCCCCGGCCTGAAGGTGCAGGGTGTCTTCTCCCATTTCGCCTTTGCCGACTTGGACAATACCGAATGTGTCCGGACGCAACTGGCGACCTTTTCCCGAATCAAAGAAGCCGTGCAGGCAGAAGGACTCTCCATCCCCTTCTGGCATCTGTCAAACAGCGGCGCCGTCATGGCCCTTCCCCCGGCCCTCTTCAACATGGTCCGGCCCGGAATCATGCTCTACGGCATCGCACCATCGGAATCCTTTCCAGTGGAGGAACCTCTTGCGCCGGTCCTCTCCTGGGAGACCCGCATCATCCATCTGAAAGAAGTCCCGGCCGGGACGCCCCTCAGTTACGGTCACACCTTTGTCACTGAACGGCCGAGCCGGATCGCCACACTCCCTGTCGGATACGCAGACGGTTACTCCCGCAGGTTTTCCAACCGGGCGGAGGTCCTCCTCCACGGCCGCCGCGCCCCTGTCGTGGGACGAGTGACCATGGACATGACCCTCGTTGACATCACCGGAATTGGGGAGACCTCCCTGGGGGACCGGGTGACGCTCCTGGGACAAAACGGCGGGGAGGAAATCACGGCCTGGGACCTGGCCCGATGGGATGACTCCATCGCCTATGAGATCCTCTGCGGCATCCGCGGGCGGGTCCCCCGCATCTACCATCATCCGGAACCGGACCCGTCCTTCTGAAGGAGTTGCCCGTGCTGAGAATACTTGAAATTCTGGGTCAACTGATCATGAACTTCCTCGAAGAAACGGGGAAGGTGATCGTCCTCTTCGGCCAGGCCCTGCGGTGGGGATTTCGCCGCCCTCTCTATGTCCGGCTCGTCATCCGGCAGATGCTCGAGGTCGGCGTCAACTCCATCCCCGTCGTTTTGATCACGGCCACCTTTACCGGCATGGTCCTGGCCCTGCAGACCCATACCGGTTTTCAGCGGTTCAACGCGGAAAGCCTTGTGGGGACCGTCGTGGCTCTCTCCATGACACGGGAACTCGGTCCCGTTCTGACGGGGCTGATCGTGGCCGGACGGGCCGGTTCGGCCATGGCGGCGGAACTGGGGACCATGCGGGTAACGGAACAGATCGACGCCCTCTACACCCTGGCCACCAATCCGGTTAAATACCTGGTGGTTCCCCGCCTGGTAGCGGGAGTCCTTATGCTGCCGATCATGGCCGTCCTTTCCGACATCGTCGGGATCTACGGGGGATTCTTCGTCAGCGTCAAAGTCCTGGATGCCAACCGGACCATCTATCTGCGCCGGACCTGGGACTTCCTCCAGTTCAGCGATATCTACAGCGGCCTTGTGAAGGCGGCCTTCTTCGGACTGGTAATTTCACTGGTCGGATGTTATAAGGGTTTTCATACCCGCGGCGGCGCGGAGGGGGTCGGACGGGCCACCACAGGATCGGTGGTGGTTTCCTCCATGATGATCCTGATTTCCGATTACCTCTTGACGGCCACTCTCTTTTGAGTCCCCAGGGAAGGAGCTGCATTCGCAGATGATTAAGATTATCGACCTCCATAAATCCTTCCAGGCAAAGCCGGTGCTGCAGGGCGTCCACCTTGAGATCCGGGATGGGGAGAGCATGGTGATTATCGGCGGGAGCGGGACGGGCAAGAGTGTCCTCATCAAGCATATCATCGGGATCCTCCGTCCCGACAGCGGACGGATCTATGTCGCAGGCGATGAGGTTACCCTGATGAACGAGGAAGAACTGAACGGGATGCGCAAGAAATTCGGGATGCTCTTCCAGGGCGCCGCCCTCTTTGACTCTCTCAGCGTCTGGGAAAATGTCGGATTCGGCCTCAAGCAGCATACCCAACTTTCCAACGATGAAATCTTTGAGATCGCCACGGAGAAACTCGCCATGGTCGGCCTCTATGGGGTGGAGGAACTGCGCCCTTCGGAATTGTCCGGGGGGATGCAAAAAAGGGTCGGCCTGGCCCGGGCCATTGCCATGGAGCCGGAGATCCTCCTCTATGATGAACCGACGACAGGACTCGATCCGATCAACGCCGACATGATCAATAACCTGATCATCGAGATGCGGGAAAAATTGAAGGTCACCTCCGTGGCGATCACCCATGACATGGTCAGCGCCTACAAGATCGCCGACCGGATCGCCATGATTCACCAGGGGAAGATCATTGAAGTGGGGACGCCCGAAGAGATCCGGACCACGGACAATGCCCATGTCCGGCAATTCATCTCGGGCAATGCCGAAGGACCGATTACGGAGGATCTGGAAAAAGAACTGATGGAGAGGAGTGGCAAATGAAGCTGACGGCCGAAACCAAGGTGGGAATCATCGTGTTTCTCGGGATCATGATTCTGACCTATATGTCCTTTCAGGTCGGGGAATTCCGGGTCTCCAAGAAGGCCGGGAAATCGATCAACCTCATTTTCGACTCCGTTGCCGGGCTGAGCAAGGACGCTTCCGTTCAGGTGGCCGGTGTCGAGGTCGGGAAGGTCTATGACATCGGCCTGGAAGAGGGGAAGGCCCATGTCAATGTCCGGATCTATGCCGCTATCGATATCGACCGGGAATCGAAGGCCTTTATCCGCTCGGTAGGACTTTTAGGAGACAAGTATATCGACATCGCCCTCGGAGGTTCGGGAAACTATCTTGAAGACGGCGGCACCCTCACCTCCCCGCCGGAGAGTGAAGACATCGGCAAACTCGTGGGAAAACTCTCTTCCATTGCCGACGACTTCAAGGATGTCTCATCAGCGCTGAAGAACACCCTGGGCGGCGCCGAAGGGGAAGCATCGATCCGGCAGATCCTGGAAAACTTCCGGGATCTCGGGACCACCCTCAATCGTATGGTGAACCGGAACGAAGAACGTTTTACCCACATCATGGAAAATATCGATGCATTAAGCGGCAACCTCAACGAGACCCTCGGGGTGCACCGGGAGGACATCAATCACACCCTCATCAACGCCCGGTCTGCCAGTACCTCATTGAACAGCATCTTCCGGAAGGTCGACGAAGGACAGGGAACGATGGGACGGCTCATCAACGAGGACGACCTCTCGGAAAACCTGAACCAGGCCCTCGTTTCCGCCAACGATGTGTTGGGCGTCAAAAAGAAATACCAGACCTTCGTCTCCCTCCGCAACGAATCCCTGGTGGAGGCCAACGACTCCAAGGGGTACGTCTCGCTGCAACTCCTTCCCCGGAAGGACAAATTTTATCTCTTTGAACTGGTGAACCCGGAAGGGACCAAAGGGGACCTGACGGAAAGCCGGACGGTGAGCCATATCACGAACAGCGGCACCGGCGCCGGTTCCGACTTCTTTCCCGTCGACGTTACCCAGACCGTTGAAAAGGAGAAGACCTCCGACAGTCTCATGTACACGGCCATGTTCGGAAGAAGCTTCGGCCAGACCTCTCTCCGTCTCGGTCTGGAAGAAAACACAGGCGGCTTCGGAATCGATCATACCTTTTTCAGTAAACGGATGGGCCTGCACTTTGACCTCTGGGACTTCGATGGGGAGAACAGTTTCGGCGGCAGCGCCCATGCCAAGGTCCGGGCCGATTTCAATTTTCTGAAATACTTTTATCTCCATACGGGATACGACAACTTTTTGAATACCGAGGACTCTTCCCTCTTTTACGGCGCCGGTATCACATTCAATGATGAGGACATCAAGGACCTCTTCAGCCTCCTCCCCGTCAGTCGCTGAAAGATATAAGCGCGGAAGAGGGAGAAAAAAAACATCCCCCATAAAAAGGACCCTTGGATGTCTACGAAAAAATCCAAAGTCGCCTACGTCTGTTCGGAATGCGGCGCCGATTACGTAAAATGGATCGGGCAGTGTACGAACTGCAATGGATGGAACACACTGCAGGAAATGCGTCTCGGGGGTGGAAACGGCTCGGGCAGGAGCTGGACAGACGGTTATGCAGGCTCCGAGCCCCAGGTTGAGGTTCTCAGTCAGGTAAAAGAACTGGATCACATCCGGATCGGAAGCGGGATGGGGGAGTTCGATCGCGTCCTGGGCGGGGGGTTCATCCCGGGGGCGGTCATCCTTCTGGCCGGGGCGCCGGGTTCCGGAAAAAGCACAGCCCTGCTGCAGATCCTTGCCCATGCTTCCGGGGATCGACGCACCTTATATGTGTCGGGAGAGGAGTCGCTGGAACAGATCGCTGGAAGGGCCCGGCGGATCGGACTGCCCACCGATAAACTCAGGATGCTCTCCGATACTTCCGTGGAAAGGATCTGTGAAATTGCCGATCGGGAAAATCCGGCGATCATGGTCATCGACTCCATTCAGGTCATGTATCATGAAGGGGTCGACTCGGCCCCCGGCGGTGTGTCGCAGGTCCGGGAATGTACTGCCTTCCTGACCCGTTATGCAAAGGCAAACAACATGATTCTGCTCCTCATCGGCCATGTGACGAAGGACCAGAATCTTGCGGGACCGATGACGCTGAGTCATATTGTCGACACTCAGATCATGTTATCCTCTACGGACGATTCGCGGTTCCGGATCATGAGAGCATCCAAGAACCGGTTCGGGGCAGTAAATGAAGTGGGGCTTTTCGCCATGACCGACAAAGGGCTGAAGGAAGTCAATAATCCTTCGGCAATGTTTCTGAGCCGATCGGAAGAGGCAAAACCGGGCAGTGTCGTCAATGTCCTCTGGGAGGGAAGCCGTCCCCTGTTGGTGGAGATCCAGGCATTGGTCGTAGAGTCCCAGTATGGCAATGCCCGACGGCTCGGGGTGGGGGTGGAGCAGAACCGCATTGCGATGTTGCTGGCCGTCTTGACAAGACACGGCGGGTTATCGACGGCGGACCAGGATGTCTTTGTGAATTGTGTGGGAGGGATTCGAGTCACCGAAACAAGCGCCGATCTGGCCGTGGTTCTGGGAATTGTTTCCAGTTACCGGGACGTCGTGATTCCTCATGACCTTTTTGTCTTTGGTGAGGTCGGCCTCTCCGGGGAAATCCGACCGGTACCGAATGGGGAGAGCCGCATCAACGAAGCGTTTAAGCATGGTTTCAAGAAAGCGATCCTCCCCAAGGCCAACCTTCCCAAACGTCGAAAGGCCGGCATGGAAATCATCGGCGTTGGAAATATCGCTGAAGCCCTTGACGTCCTGTAAGGTCGGCAGCCACGCGCCTGCGAGGTTGCAGGAAATGCGCCTTTGAAGCGCTACCGGAATTTTTCTTTCAGGGAGTACCCATGCTGCGGGATTTGCGCATTCGGGACTTTGCCATCATTGAAGATCTCTTCCTGACCTTCGATGCCGGACTGAATATCATCACCGGCGATACGGGGGCCGGGAAATCAATTCTCATCGAGGCCCTGGGACTGATTCTGGGAGGACGGGGGTCCGTCGACATGATCCGAACCGGCGCCAAGGAGGCCCGGATCGTCGCGCACTTTGATCTCACCGTCCACCCGGAGAAAATGAAACAGCTCACCGGCCTCGGTTTCGAGATGGATGAAGGGGGACTGATCATTCAGCGGTCCTTGAGCCGGAACGGCAAGGGCCGGGTGACCGTCAACGGCGACCCGGCCACGGTGGGACTCCTCACCCGGATCGGTGAAGGCCTCGTCGATATCCATGGGCAACACGAACATCACTCCCTCCTGAAGCGGGAGAATCACCTGACTCTCCTCGACGCCTTCGGCAGTAACGGCGATCTCCTCTCCAACTACCGGTCCGCCTATGACGAACTAACCGGTCTGCAAAAAGAACTGGATGCCCTCGACCGCGAGGCAAGGGACCGGGAACAGCGTATCGATTTTCTTCAATTCCAGATCGATGAGATTGACACCATCGCACCGACACCGGGCGAGGACGAAACGCTGGAGGATGAGGTCCGGATTCTGGCCAATGCCGAACGGATTTCCGGCTTGGCCGCGGAATCCTATGCCCTCCTCTATGAAGAGGAACACTCCCTCTATGAACAGATCGGCAGGCTTTCGGCGCTCCTGGAGACCCTCGCCGATCTCGACGGAAGGGTCCGGGGGATTGCCGAAGCCGGTGAAGAGGTAAAATTCCGGATTGAGGATATGGCCCACTCCCTGCGGGATCATGCCGGGGGCATTGAGTCCGATCCGGCAAAACTGGCCGACCGGGAGGAACGGCTGGAAAAACTGAGATCACTCCAAAGGAAATACGGCGAGACTCTCGCCGATGTCCTGGGCTATCGACAGGAGGCGGAAGAGGAACTCACCCGTCTGAGGGGAGCCAGTGAGAATCGTTCCCGCCTGGAGGAAGCATTTCAGACCTGTCTTGCCCAAGCCTCTACCCTGGCCGGGAAACTCTCAAAAAAACGCCACAGGGCTGCACAACGGATGGAAGAACGCCTGGAACAGGAACTGGCCGGTCTGGCCATGGCCGGGACCCGTTTTGCCGTTGAAATACTCCCGGTAAATCCCGAGGGGAAAACCTTACACGATAAAAAGGGAGGGGCCATGTCTCCCACCGGTTGCGACCGGATCGAATTCAAGGTCTCGCCGAACCCGGGAGAAGAAGCCAAACCCCTGGTGCGAATCGCCTCGGGCGGGGAGCTTTCCCGGATCATGCTCTCCATCAAGACCGTCCTGGCCGGGATCGATCGGGTGGGTCTGCTGATCTTTGACGAGGTCGATGCCGGTGTCGGTGGCGGCGTCGCTGAAATTCTGGGCAGAAGGCTGCGCGATGTCGCAGAAGGACGACAGGTCATCTGTATCACCCACATCCCACAAGTCGCCACCCAGGGACAGAGCCATATCCACATCGCAAAGCAGATTGCCCAGGGGAGAACCCACGTAGCCGCGCACACCTTAATGGGCGATGAACGGGTCCAGGAGATCGCCCGGATGCTGGGCGGTGTTGAGATTACGGAAACCACGGTCCGCCATGCGGAAGAGATGCTGAACCTGATGGAGTAAATCCCCTGTTGAGATCTTTTCTAACCGGCGGGAAAAGGGAACGAGATGGCCTACGAAGCGCGGGATTACCGAAACCGGATGGAAACGGACGATCTGGTCTCCTTCCAGGTGATGATCAAGGAGACCGACCTTTGGATCTCGGCCGTCAAGGACCTGAGCCCGGAGGCACACCGGCACGTCCGGGAGGTGCGCAGGGTTCTGGAACAGTACCTTCGGGAACATCCGGACTTCCTCTCCGCCATGGCGCCCCTTGCCGTCGATCCCGATGCTCCTGCCCTCGTTCGTGAAATGCTTGAGGCCGGAGAGAAGGCCGGCGTTGGCCCCATGGCCGCCGTCGCCGGGACCGTGGCTGAAACCGTGGGAAGAAGATTGCTGGAACAAAGTCCTGAGATCATCGTTGAAAACGGAGGAGACATCTTTCTGGCCTCGCAGCGTGAACGGACCATCTCGATCGAGTCCGGAGCATCCCCCTTCAGTCGGCGTATCGGAATCCGGATCGGAAAAGACCAAGCCCCGCTTGGAATCTGCACCTCTTCCGGGACCGTCGGACATTCCATCAGTTACGGCAAGAGTGATGCCGTCTGTGTCCTCGCACCATCGGCGGCCCTGGCCGATGCCGCGGCAACCGCCGCCGGAAACCGTGTCCAAAGCCTGGAGGACATACAAGGGGCCCTCGATTTCCTTTCGCAACTTCCAGGAATCACGGGTGGGCTCATCATCGTCGGGGAGAAGATGGGGGCCTGGGGAGAGGTGGAACTGGTCAAGCTCTGACGATTTCAGAAAAAAAATAGTTGACAATATTAAATTCATCGGTATATAGTGGAAGTACATCCTGTTTAGATAAATCTCTGTCACAGTTTATTCTGCTGGATCTACCGAACGGGCCCAAGAGGTTTCCAAACTTCCACAAACTCATCTTGAAAGTCAATCATTCAAGCCGAAGTTTAGTATACCGCCTCAACGATTGCCGGAAGGAACTTACAGAAAAATAGGCATATTTTCAAACTCTGCTTCACGCACAACCTTTTGGAGGAGTATGCATGTCAATTAAAGAGAAAAACGTAAAGAAAAGGGTCAAGGCCGATCCGGACAAAGGGAAGGAAGTCGTAGACGAGACGAAAAATTCCGATGCCGACCCCGAAGAGAAATCGTCCTCAACCGAGACTACCCAGGCCCCCTACAAGGGTCGTAACGGTTCAAAACGGGATATTGTCTTTGACGACAATAGCCTGAACATCGTGGCGCTGAAAGAAAAAAGTATCGCCGACCTCAACAAGGTCGCCAAGAACATGAAGGTTGAAGGAGCCAGTGGAATGCGGAAGCAGGAGCTGATCTTCGCCATCCTTCAGGCTCAGACCGAAAAAAGCGGCTTCATCTTCGGCGAAGGCGTGCTGGAAACCCTGCCCGACGGCTTTGGTTTCCTCCGCTCTCAGGACTACAATTACCTGCCCGGTCCCGACGATATCTATGTCTCCCCTTCCCAGATCCGGCGATTCAATCTCCGGAAAGGAGATACCATCTCCGGACAGATCCGACCGCCCAAGGAAACGGAACGCTACTTTGCACTGCTCAAGGTGGAGGCCGTTAACTACGAAGATCCTGAACGGGCCAAAGACAAAATCCTCTTCGACAACCTGACCCCTCTCTACCCGGAGGAGCGCCTTACCCTGGAACGGGAAAATGAAGAACCCTCCACACGGGTTGTCGATCTATTGGCCCCCATCGGTAAAGGACAAAGAGGCCTGATCGTCTCCCCCCCGAAGGCCGGGAAGACGATGCTGTTGCAGAACATCGCCAACTCGATCACCCAGAACCATCCCGAATGCGTACTGATTGTCCTCCTGATCGATGAGCGACCGGAAGAGGTCACTGACATGGCCCGCAGTGTGCAGGGCGAAGTGGTCAGTTCCACCTTCGACGAACCGGCCCAACGGCACGTTCAGGTTGCCGAAATGGTGAGCGAGAAGGCCAAGCGTCTCGTGGAACACAACAAGGATGTGGTCATCCTCCTCGACAGTATTACCCGTCTGGCTCGAGCCTACAACACCGTCGTACCTTCGAGTGGGAAGATTCTCTCCGGCGGGGTCGATTCCAACGCCCTTCACAAACCGAAGCGCTTTTTCGGCGCCGCCCGGAATATCGAAGGCGGCGGCAGCCTCACCATCATCGCCACGGCCCTGATCGATACGGGAAGCCGAATGGACGATATCATTTACGAGGAATTCAAAGGGACCGGCAACATGGAGATCCATCTGGAGCGGAAGCTTCTGGAAAAACGGATCTTCCCGGCCATCGACATCCCACGCTCGGGGACCCGGAAAGAGGAACTCCTTGTCGACAAGGTCGATCTCAACCGGATCTGGATCCTGCGGAAACTCCTTCATCCCATGGGCGTTGTGGAAAGCATGGAATTTCTCCTCGACAAGCTGAAGGGTACGAAGGACAACAAGGAGTTTCTTGGCGCCATGAACCAATAGATTCGCCGATGAAAGACCGGCTTCCTCTCAGGGAAGGAGCTTTTTCAGGTCTGCGGTGGAGACACCGGACATCCGGAGGATCTTCTCCCGGGCGTGCTCTCCCTTGAGAAGGGTAATCTTCGATTTGGCAATGTGAAGTTTCTTGGCGAGGAATTTTATACACTGCTTGTTGGCGGCCCCCTCCACAGGGGGTGCAGTAATCCGCAAACGAAGGGCACCTTCTACGACCCCGACGATCTGATCCCGCGAGGCGCCGGGCTGGATCCGGACCCGCAGGGTAATCCCCTCCGAATCTTCTTTCAGGATACAATCGGGCATCAAATCATCTGCACGTCACTATCGACACGCAATTCCTCTTCGAGGACCTTCTGATCCTGATCGAGGATCTTCTTGTAGGAGTCAACGAGACTCCCCACTTTGGCCAGGAATTCCCGGCGCATCCGCTTGAGTTGATCAATCCCGTTTTTCAAAGCGGCCTCCTCCGCCCGGGCCCCCTGGAGAATCTCCGCGGCTTTGAGCTCCGACTCCCGGACAATCTGCTGCCCCTTCTCCTCGGCCCGCTTTCGCTCCTCCTCGAGGAGTTGCTGCAACCCTTCCAGGGTCTTGCGCATGGAGCCCTCCCGTTCCTTGATCTCCCCGATCTCCCGGTCCTTCTTTTCCAGCGCCTCCTTCATGGAGTTTTTCTTGATGATCAGCCCCTCCATCTCCAGGGTAATCATCTCCAGGAAGGTCTCCACCTCTTTCACATCGAAACCGCGGAAGGCCGTGGAAAACTGTTTCTTCTTGATGTCGAGAGGACTTAAGTTCGTGCCTGTTTCATCCGACATAAATACCTCCTCTTGTGTCCCCTACCGGATTTGGTAGGCGATTTCACTCAAGGTCTTCACAACAAACATATCGACAAAGTAGAGCAACAGGATCAGGATAAAGGGAGAAAAATCGATCCCGCCGGCCATGGGAAGATAGCGCCGGATCCGATAGAGGACCGGTTCGGTCGCTCCCCGCAGGAAGCGTATGATCGGATTGTAGGGATCGGGGTTTACCCAGGTGATGAGCGCGGCAATAATGACGATCCAGATATAGATATGAAGGATCATGTGCAGGATCTGTGCAATCGCGCCCAGGAGATTACCGAAGACAAACATCTATTTTTTCTCCTTTCCCAGTTCCTTCGACCGCTCCGTTGCCGCTGCCACGGCATTGTAGAGAGCGGCACGGAACTTTCCTTTCTCCAGGGCATGGAGCCCCGCAATGGTCGTCCCTCCCGGCGAAGTGACCATGTCTTTCAACTCACCGGGGTGCCGTCCGCTTTGCAGGGCCATTCCCGACGCCCCCCGGACCGTCCAGAGGGCCAGACGGCTTGCCGTCTCCCGGGGCAGACCCTGCCGCACCCCGGCATCGGAAAGAGCCTCCAGCAGGACAAAAATATAGGCAGGTCCCGAACCGGAAAGACCGGTTACGGCATCAATCATCTTTTCGGGGACCTCTACCGTCTCACCGACGGCATCGAGCAACTGCAGGGCGCGCTTCTTCCCTTCCCCTTTGACCCGAACATTGAAGGAGAGCGCCGAAATCCCCTCGCCGATCAGGGCAGGCGTATTCGGCATCACCCGCACAACAGGGACCTCTTTGCCCAATCCCTGCTCGATCCGTTCGATCGTCACTCCGGCGGCAATGGAGATGATCAGTTTTTTCGCCGTGACGGCCGGAGCGATCTCCTGCAGTACGTCATCCATCACCTGAGGCTTCACGGCCAGGACGATGACATCGGCCCAGGCGGTCAGATCCGCATTGTCTTCCGCGGCCTTGACCTTGAGACGCCCCGTTGCGGCCCGAAGTTTTTCCCCGTCCGGATCATAGAGCCGGATGTCGCCGGCACCGGCCGCCTTCGCCGAAAGCCACCCTGCAAGGAGTGCACTCCCCATGTTGCCGGTCCCGATCAATCCGATCTTCGCTTTTTTCATCCCGGCCTCAATTCAAAAGCTGCCTTCTTCCAGATACCGACTACCGGCACCTGAAATCTTACAGGCGCTCTCCGAAAAGGAGGGTACCCACTCGAACGATCGTGGCGCCCTCTTCCACGGCCACCTCAAAATCGTGGCTCATCCCCATCGACAGGTGATGCAGTGGCGTCCCGGAAAGACCCTCGCTATTGACGTGGTCCCGAAGTTCCCGGAGCCGCCGATAGATCGGTCTTCCCGCTTCCGGGTCGGCGGCATAGGGGGGAATCGTCATCAACCCCTGGAGTTGCAGGTGTGTCATCTTTGCGACCTCTTCGATCAGTTCCAGGGCCTCGTCCGCAGCCACACCCGATTTACTCGCCTCACCGGAGAGATTGACCTGCACCAGGACGGGGAGCAACTTCTCCTGTTTCCCGGCCTCCTGGTCGAGCGCCTCCGCTACACGCAAACTGTCGACGGAGTGGACCATCTCAAAGAGGGAGACCGCCTGCTTTGCCTTGTTCGTCTGGAGATGACCGATCAGGTGCCAGGGGACCTTCTTCCCGATCGCTGCGATTTTTTCACGGGCCTCCTGGACCCGGTTCTCACCTAAGACCTGGACTCCTGCGGCAATCGCCTCCTCAATCCGGGGAATCGCTACGGTCTTGCTCACCGCCACAATCACCACCGATTCAGAGTTGCGACCAACCTTCCTGGCCGCCCGGTCAACACGGTTATGTATCTCCTCCAGATTCCGGACAATCGACAAGATGCGTCTTTCCTCTCCCGGGAGGGAACTTAAGCGGCCTTATTCGTACATACGGCGGAATTTGAGTGTCTCCGTATTTACGAACAGGACCACTAAGAGTCAGTTTTCCCGGAGCATGATCAAGGCCATCATCCGCCCGGTCTCCCGGCCCTCACTCCTTCGGTAGGAATAAAAGGTCCGGGGATGGCAGGCGGTACACAGATTGACATGGAAGATCCGGTCTTTCCGCAATCCATTCCCGAGCAATGCAAGATGATTCATCTTTCTCAGATCGAGATAATCGGAACCCTCCCGTCGGGACAGGACCTCCGTGGCATAGGGCGATCGGCTCTTCACGTCCTCGGCAACCTCCGCCCCCACCTCATAGCAATCCCGTTCAATGGCTGGACCGACGGCGGCATAGAGTTCCCGCGGCGAGGAATGAAAGTCCTTGATCATTCGTTGCACCACATGGGACAAAATCGACTGGAGGCTCCCCTCTCTTCCGGCATGTACTGCGGCGATGGCACGCTTCACGGGATCAACGAGGAGGACCGGAACGCAATCCGCCGTGAGCACGCCGATGGCTATCCCCGGCTGATCCGTCACGATGGCATCCCCTTCGGCCTGCCGGAATTCCAGGGCGGGCGTTTCCTTTCGTTCAATCCGGATCACCCGGGTCCCATGAACCTGTTTGACTGTGTAAACCTCCGGATTTCCCGCCCCCAGTGCCTTGACGAACATACAACGGTTGATCTCCACCAGGTCCGTATCCTCCCCTGCATAGAGGCTTAAGTTCATCGTCTTGTAGGCGCCCGTACTGACCCCGCCGACACGGGTGCTGAAGCCATGGTAGACCTGATGCAATTCCTCCAGGGCGGGTATGGAATAATACTTCACTCCTTCATTGACTTGAACGGCATATTCCTTCATTCGGTTGTTTCCCTTTGTCCCGGTTCCGTGCAGACGCCGCAGCGTCGACAGCGGAGATCTTCCGGACAGGGCGGCGTATGTTTTCCCGTTTCCGCCCTTTCGTGCTCTTGAAAGAGATAGTCCCTCCGGCAACCCCCCTCTACGATATCCCAAGGAAAGATCTCCTCCCGATCTCTCGTCCGGAAGGGCCATGCACTCACCCCGAGCGGTTCCCTGCGCAAAACCCGGCTCCAATTCCCCTGATCGCTGACCACGGATAAAAGCAGGGCCGAAAGCCTTCGGTCTCCACGCGCAAGCACCCCTTGGATGATCGCCCACTTCGGTAGATCATGAATCACCGTGATATTTCCCTCACGGCGCAAATTTTTGTTAATATAACCTATTTTATTCGTCAATGCATCTTTTTTATCCATAGGATACCACTGGAAGGGCGTTGTCGGTTTCGGCACAAAACAGTTCAAACTCACCGTAATCTTCCCGATCCGTCCCCGTATCTTCCCTTCCGCAAGCTGGATCTTCCGGACTTTCCGGACCAATGCAACAATACCATGGATATCCGACTCCTCTTCAAAGGGGAGGCCCACCATGAAATAGAGCTTCAGGTTAAAAATCCCCGCAGCGAAGACCCGCTCCGCAGCCCCCAGAATCACCTCTTCCGTCAGATCCTTGTTCATCCGGTCCCGCATCTGCTGGCTCCCCCCTTCCGGTGCCAACGTTAGAGTCTTGTGCCCGCTCTCTCTCAGGGCATCCAGCAGGGCCGGTGTGAGAGAATCGGCACGGAGAGAGGAAACGGAAAGCCTTGCTCCCTTTCGTCGCAAGGTTTTGACCAGTTCCTCCATCTGCGGATAATCGGAAACGGCTGTACCGACGAGGCCGATCCGACTGGAAAGGGTCAACCCCTGTTGGACCGATTCCAGAACGGAAGGGAGGGGACGGTAGCGGGGAGGACGGTAGAGATAGCCTGCGGCACAGAAACGACAGTGCCGGCCGCATCCGCGATCGAGCTCAATGAGAAACATGTCGTTCAGTTCTGTTTCGGGGGTGAGAATCCTGGAGAGGGTCGGGAATCGGGCCGGTTCCCGGATCCAGCGACGGGAAATCCGCTCCGGAAAGCCGGGCGCATGATCTACCTTGCGCACCCTGCCTCTGCGATCATAATGGAAGGTGTAGGCCGAGGGAATATAGATGCCGGGGAGGTCCTGCAGAACGGGGAAGAGCTCTGCTGGGGGGGGAAGGGGAGTTCCGGGAATTGCGGCGATACGATCAAGCGTCTCCGGCAGGAGTTCTTCCGCTTCTCCCACAAAGATCAGATCGGCAAAGTCGGCCAGCGGTTCCGGGTTCAGCGTCACTGCAACGCCGCCGATCCAGACCTGCGGGTCACGATCGGGGTGTCTCTCTTTCTGCAGCGGCGGGACCTGACCTCCGACAAGGATTTCGACCAGATGAACGTAATCGAGTTCAAAGGAGACGGAAAAGGCCAGAACATCAAAGGAGGAAAGGAGACTGCCCGATTCGAGTGACCGGTAGAGCTCCCTGGCATTTCCTGCTTTTTCCCTCTCCTCCCGGTCCGGAAGAAAAACCCGCTCACAGGAGATGTCGGACCGCCGGTTCAGCAGATGATAAATCGTCTGGAATCCAAGGTTGGACATCCCCACATGATAGGTGTTCGGATAGACCAGGGCCACGCGGAGGCCATCCGGCACAGGATTCCATGTCTCGCCGTACTCGGAAGCAAGACGTTTCCTTCTTTTATCCTCAAAGGCACGAAACATGGTTCACGGCCGGATCATCACATTGAAATCCTGCAATCAATCCAGCTGCCTTCTCAAAAAAGTGGGAACATCAAGATCGTTTTCATCATAATTTCCCCGGGTCTCGGAATCAAAATTCAACTTTCCTTTTCGCAGATAGGTCGGCGTTTCTATGGTCTTCCCCCCGGCATAGGTCTCAAAATTGACGGCCTTCTTCTCCACGATCTCCTCTTCCTCGGCCTGGACCTCTTCAAAACCGGTGGCGATCACCGTCACCTTCAGGGAATCCCCCAGGTTCGGATTGATGGCGGAACCGAAGATTATATTGGCCTCTTCGTGAGCCTCTTCCTGGATGATGCTCGTCGCCTCATTGATTTCATAGAGGGTCATCTCTTCCGTTCCGGTGATGTTGATCAACACCCGCCGGGCGCCGTCCATGGAACCGTCCTCAAGGAGGGGCGAAGAAATCGCCTTATGGGCAGCCTCAACAGCCCGCCCTTCGCCGGTGGCAATCCCCGTCCCCATGACGGCACGTCCCCGTCCGGTCATGATGGTCCGCACATCGGCAAAATCGACATTCACCAGACCCGGTGTCGTAATCAGGTCCGAGATCCCCTGAACCGCCTGGCAGAGCACATCATCGGCGATCTTGAAGGCATCAAAGAGAGGGGTGGTTTTGTCGATAATCCCCAGGAGTCGTTGATTGGGAATAACGATCACCGTGTCAACCACATCCTTCAAGTCGGATAATCCCTTTTCGGCCTGGAGGGAACGTTTCTTCCCCTCAAAGTTGAAGGGCTTGGTCACCACGCCGACGGTAAGGGCCCCCGCCTCCTTGGCCAACCGTCCGATCACCGGCGCGGCGCCCGTTCCCGTCCCCCCGCCGAGACCGGCGGTGATAAAGACCATATCCGCCTCCTGGACACATTCCTTGAGCCGCTCCTGATCCTCCAGAGCGGCCTGACGGCCGATCTCCGGATTTGCACCGGCACCCAGCCCCTTGGTCACCTTGGCGCCGATCTGGAGTTTCAGCGGCGCCATGCTGTTCGCCAGGACCTGGGAGTCGGTATTCACGGCGACAAATTCCACCCCCTCCAGTGCGGAGTGGATCATGGTGTTGACGGCATTGTTCCCACCGCCTCCCGCTCCGATGACAGTGATTCGCGCCTGTCGCATCACTTCTTCCGCAAATTCGAACTTCATAGGCTCTCCCCCTTTCTTGAAGATAAAAGACCCATCATACACGACGGAAGAGGGACAGAATGGGACGTCCTCTCCGCCAACCTTTTCAGAAGAATTCTCCCAGCCATCGTTTCATCCGTGCCCAGACCTTGTTGAACAGACCTTCCTCAGAAGGAGCCGCCAGGGCCGGACCAGCCAGGTTTTCGAAACCATACTGCACCAGCCCGATCGCCGTAGCGTACATGGGGCTGGAAACCACTTCCACAAGACCGCCGATATCCCGGGGTTTCCCCAGGCGTGTCGGCAACTGCATGACCTCTTCGGCAATCTCCACCACGCCGTCCATGAGGGACGTCCCCCCCGACACGACCAGGCCCGAGGCGATCATATCTTCATAGCCGGTCTTGACGATCTCCCGCTTGATGAGGCTGAAAAGCTCCTCAACACGGGGTTCGATGATCTCACTCAAGATCTGCCGGGAGAGGATCCGCGGTTCCCTTCCTCCCACACTCGGTACCTCAATCGTCTCATCATCCCGAACCAGGGCGGTCTTGGCACAACCGTACTTGATCTTGATCCGCTCGGCCTCACTGATCGGTGTCCGGATTCCGACGGAAATGTCGTTCGAGACATTGTTCCCTCCGATGGCAAGGACCGAGGTATGCCAGATACTCCCGTCGAGAAAAATCACCAGGTCTGACGTCCCCCCTCCCAGATCGACAAGGGCGACCCCCAGTTCCTTCTCCTCCGGCGTCAGCACGGAAAGGCTCGAAGCAAAGGGTTCCAGCACGATATCCTTGACTTCCAGCCCGGCACGATTGCAGCTTTTGATAATATTGTGGACCGAAGCAACCGCACCGGTCACGATATGAACCTCCGCCTCAAGTCGTACACCGGACATTCCGATGGGATCCTTGATCCCGTCCTGGTCATCGACAATATATTCCTGTGGGAAGACATGAAGCACCTCCCGATCAAGGGGGATCGAAATGGCCCTTGCCGCATCAATCACGCGAGCCACATCACCGCGGCTTACTTCCCGGTCCTTGACGGCCACCACACCCCGGCTGTTCAGGCTTTTGATATGCCCTCCGGCAATACCGGCATAGACGGAGTTGATCTCCGTACCGGCCATCAGCTCCGCCTCTTCTACGGCACGCTTGATCGTATCAACGGTGCTGTCAATATTGACCACGACGCCTTTGCGCAACCCTTTGGAGGGGCTGGTTCCCAGACCAATGATCTCGATCTTCCCTTCGTCGTTCCGTTCACCGATAATTGCGCAGACCTTGGTGGTCCCGATGTCAAGCCCCACAACAAGTCGATCCTTCTTCGGCAATGTCCCTTCCTCCCTACAGTTTCACAACGAAGTCTGTGATAACAGTCCTTTCATGAGGCAACCTCCCGGACAACCCGAACGGGCCTCCCCGTGCGTACCACTACCTGGTCCCGGAAACGGAGATCAATAGATTGCACCTTCCACGCCCTTTCCGCCAGGTCCTCCACCACCCTTTTCAGCAGCACCAGCTTCTGCAGAAAATCTTCCGACCCGCAGCAGATTTCAAAACCGCCGCCGACGGGATGGAGGATGATTCCCCGGCTGGAGGACAATTCAATCTCCCCGATCTCCGCCAATGCGGGATAGCCGAAATTTTCGATGGTCTCCACGAGGCGCAGGGCCGCCCGCAGCTCCTGGGGAGAGGATTTTCCCTTTTCTTTCCGATGCAGGAGCGGAAGGGTTGAATACTGTTTCCCCTGGACTCTTGCCAGAATCCGACCTTCCCGATCGATCAGTCTTTCCCCTTTCGCCGTCCGGAGACGGGCATAGGGGCGCCGTTCCCGGATCTTCAGAAAAATATGGTCCGGCAGTTCCCGCCGCAGGAAGGCCTCCTTCACATAAGGTTCCCGGGCCAGATCCTGTTGAACCTTCTTCAGCGGCAAACGGAAGACATTCTTCAAAAGGCGTTTTTCATAACGCCGCACCACATCTTCCGGCAGGTGATGATTGCCCACTATGGTAATCTCCTTGACTTCGAAAAAGGGAGAGGTCAACAGGGCATGGACCCCTGCGGCGAAACCCGACAAAACGAGCGCCACCGACAGGACCTTCCCGCCCCGGACGATCCCTTTCCAAAACGTTTCGCGCTGCTTTTTCCCGGAGGTGCGCTGTTTGCGTACCTTCCGAAGAAGAAGTCTCTTTGAATTTCGAATTCGCTTGGCATGATAATCTTTCATCACAAACCGTTATCTCAGGTCCGTCTTCAAAATTCGTTCCACCAAATCGTCAAAGGCGATTCCCGCGGCCTTTGCCGCCTTGGGCAGAAGACTGGTTGTTGTCATTCCGGGGATGGTGTTCACCTCCAGCACATAGGGACGCATCCCCTTGGCAAGGATCAGATCGACCCGGCTCACGCCTGCGCATCCCAGCAGGCGGTGTACGGAAAGCGATAGATTCTGTACCTTCCGGGAAACCGTCGGGGAGAGCGGTGCGGGAACCAGATATTCCGTATCCTCCGACTGGTATTTGGCGGCAAAATCGTAAAAACCGCCTGCGGGACGGACCTCCACAACCGGGAGAGCAGTCCCGCCAAGAATCCCCACCGTCACCTCTCTGCCGGGAACGT
The DNA here is from genome assembly GCA_964420895.1 of uncultured Nitrospirota bacterium. Lineage (GTDB taxonomy): Bacteria > CG2-30-53-67 > CG2-30-53-67 > CG2-30-53-67 > CG2-30-53-67 > JAADIO01. Next base: position 19,200 of record CAYQVN010000008.1, read on the forward strand.
ATTGCTCCACTAAGACCTGGTCAGAATAATCGAGAGCCTTCGCCACAGCCTCCTTCAACTCCCGGGAAGTCTCCACCCGGGCGATCCCGATGGTCGATCCCTCGTCCGCCGGTTTCACCACTGCAGGATAGGTCACACCGGAATAACGCTTCTGCACCCCCTCAACGATGACGAAATCGGGCGTCGGAATCCCGTGAAAACGGAGGAGCTTTTTCGTATGGACCTTGTCCATGGCAATGGCGCTGGCCTTGACGCCGGATCCGGTATAGGGGATCCCCATGATCTCCAGAAATCCCTGAATGGTCCCATCCTCTCCGGCCTTTCCATGGAGGCAGATAAAGGCGATATCGATTTTGTGCCGCCGGATCAACGACAACAGATTCTTGGCCGCATCGAGAGAGACCGCCTTGTACCCTTTCCGTTGCAGGGCCTCCTGCACAGCGGCCCCGCTCTTCAGGGAAATCTCCCGCTCCGATGAGGCTCCACCCATGAGGACGCCCACGGTCATCCCTTTCCGAATGGCTTTTTTTGATCCCGCTTTCACAAAAAGACCCTCTTTCTCAAGGAGTCGTCAAAAATCCCTTAAACATTCAATCGATCGGGGAAGGCACCCAACAGGCAAATCTCCAACGCCAGGGAGACACCGAATCGTTCCTTTACCTTTCCCCGGACCTTTCCGATCAATTCCATCACATCAACGGCACGGGCATGGCCCCGATTCACAATAAAATTGGCATGGATCGACGAAACCTCGGCATCCCCGACACGACTCCCCTTCATGCCGCAGAGATCAATCAGCCGTCCCGCCGCATCTCCGGGAGGATTCTTGAAGATACAACCGGCCGAAGGGAGCGACAGAGGTTGTTTGTCCTTCCGCTCTCTCCATCGATTCCGGATTCCCTCCAGGATTTCCCGGGGCTCTCCCTTTTCAAGGAACAGCTCCGCTTCAACGATCAGACAATCTCCGGGGAGCCCGGCCCTGCGATAGCCAAAGTCTATCTTTGATGCCTCCCTTCGCTCCAGATGGCCGGCCCGATCCATGAGGGTAACCGCCACCAGTCGATCGGAGATCGCCCCTCTTTCGGTCCCGGCATTCATCCGGATCGCTCCCCCCACCGTCCCGGGGATCCCGGCAAGGAACTCCAGCCCGCCCCACCCCTTCCGGGCCAGCGACTGCAGAAGTTCCGGCAGGAGCATCCCGGCGTCGACCTGCAGCCCTTCTCCTTTCCAAGCCTGGTCCTTCATAGCGCGGGTCATGATCACCGTCCCCCGGATTCCAGCATCGGCCACCAGCAGATTGCTTCCCCCGCCGAGAACCACGATTTCTTCTTCCGGCGGGCGGGAGCGAAGAAACTCGGAAAGATTGGGGATTGAGGTCGGGACGCAAAAACGGTCGGCCGGTCCTCCAATCTTCCATGTCGTGTGCCGGTCCATTGGCTCATCGAAAAGAAACTCCTCTTTCACGGTTCGCCCAATCTTTGCAGCAATTCTTCTCCAATCTTATAAACATCCCCGGCACCCAGGGTCAAAACGAGATCCCCCGGCCGGAGGAGCGGCATCAGATGATCGACGATCCTCTCCGATTCCGCGATGTAGGTCACATCCCGGTGCCCATGTCCCTGAATCCCCTGCATCAAACGCTCAGCAGTCACCCCCGGAATCGGCTTCTCTCCTGCTGGATAGATATCGGTCAGCAGAAGGACATCGCTCTGATTGAAGGCGGTGGCAAACTCTTCGAGGTGGTCTCGTGTCCGGGTGTAGCGGTGTGGCTGAAAGATCGTCACCACCCGGTCTGCCTGCACCCCCTTGGCCACTGCCAGGGTGGCCTGAATCTCCGTGGGGTGGTGCCCGTAGTCATCGACGATCCGAATCCCGCCGACCTCGCCTACGAGGGTGAAACGGCGCTGCACACCGGAATAGGTTTTCAGCCCCTTCCGGACCACCTCCGGCGTCAGTCCCAGTTCCAGCCCCACGGCGATGGCTGCCAGCCCGTTGAGGACATTGTGCAGACCGGGAGCAGAAAGGGCAAACTCTCCGATCGATTTTCCCCGCAACGTCACTTCAAAAAGACTTTCAAACCCGACCTGACGAATATGGGATGCCTGCAGATCAACCTGGGCCGAGGTGCCATAGGTAAAAAACCGTTTCTTCACCCCCGGGATCAGTCCCTGGACATTCGGGTCATCAACACAGAGGATGGAGAGTCCATAGAAAGGAACCTTGTTGATAAATTCGAGAAAGGTGCTTTCAATCTTCTCCAGAGTGCCGTAAAAATCAAGATGCTCCGCATCGACATTGGTCACCACGGCGATGGTCGGAGAAAGCTGGAGGAAGGAACCGTCCGATTCGTCGGCCTCGGCGACGAGAAAATCACTCTGCCCCAGCCGGGCATTGCTTCCGATACTGTTCAACCGACCGCCGATGACAATGGTCGGATCGATTCCCCCGTATCCCAGGACCGTAGCAATCATGGAGGTTGTTGTCGTCTTTCCGTGGGCGCCGGCCACGGCAATCCCGTATTTCATCCGCATCAGCTCCGCCAGCATCTCGGCACGGCGGATGACGGGAATCAACTGCGACTCGGCAGAACGTACCTCGGGATTGTCCCGGGAGACGGCCGAGGAGATCACCACCACATCGACATCCCGGACATTGGCCTCCGAATGGCCCAGGAAAATCTGCGCCCCCAGCGACTCTAACCGCCGGGTCACCGCCGTCTCCTTGAGATCGGACCCGCTCACACGATGACCGAGATTGATCAGCACTTCAGCGATGCCGTTCATCCCCGATCCGCCGATCCCCACAAAATGAACCTTCTGCGCCTTCTTGTACATCTTCATCTACTCTCCGGAAGAGTTCCTCACCCTGTCTGTTGACGGTTGCCTTTTCTTTTCATCATCCTTGTGCCACGATCCGTTCCAGATCATCGACCAGATCCTTCGCCGC
>CAYQVN010000009.1:0-21929 GCA_964420895.1 uncultured Nitrospirota bacterium
GCCGCCTCGTAATCGGAAAACTTCCAGGGCTCGCCGGAGGAGACATCGAAGGCAGCCTTTGCCGAATCATCGAGAACGAACTTATCACCGTTGGTCGGCTGACTCTGGTAGCCGGCGTTGAGGCCGAGGCTTGCTCTCTTGAGCCCCTCCTTCCCCTTTACCGGCGTCCAGGTGGCTCGCCCGACATAGAGATACTGGTCGTTATCGTTCCCTTTTCCGACACGGGCGGAACTGTCGGAACCGGAGAGAAAACCGTTTCCGTTGGCCCGGTGGTTCCCGTTGAAAATGCCGACGGCATAATTAAAAACCGGCTCCTTTTCATCCCCCCGGGCGAAAGCTCCCTGGTAACGATTGTACTGGGAATAACGTTCGAACATGACACCGATATCCCGCCGGAAGCCGAGGTTGTCGCCGATGTTGGCACGGTTCATAAAGAGAAATTTCGTCGATGACGTCAACCACTGCCGTCCGAAGGGGACCTTGAACTGGCCCAGACGGACATGGCCGATCTTCGGGTCGAAATTGTATTGCAGAAAGGTGTCCCAGACATGGCCGTCCGTCCCCTGGTCGAAGTTGAGGTGAATGAAATAATCGAGGTGCGGGATGACATGCCCCTTGAAGATCAGTCGTACCCGTTGGAGACGGAAACCGTTGGCGTCCTGGGTGGTCGTCCCCTCATAATCCTCGATACTCGTGTAACGGGCCTGAATCCTCCCCTGGATCTTGAGGGAGGCGGACTCTCGTTTTTTCTCGATCCGCGCCTCGATTCGGGAAACATCGTCGTCGGTGAGAAGCCCTTTCTCCTTGAGAATCCGGATCAATTCTTTCGTGTCGGTATCCCCCGTGTCAAACCCCCGGGCGGAAAGCGACACGGGAGCAAAGAGACTCCCGAAAAACAGGATTCCTATCAGCAAGATCCACCTTTTTTGCCAAGCCGTCAAAGTCTTCACACCGTCCTCCTTTCGAATTTTTACCACCATGGAAAGACCTTCAAACACTTCCGTAAACGATTTGTCCCTCCTCCATCATCAGAACCCGGTCGGCCAGCCGTTTTACCTGGGAACGGTCATGAGTCGCCAGGACCACGATCGACTTTCCTGCTTCCTTCATGTCCAGGATTGCCCCCTCGATCACTCCTTTGCTCTCCCGATCCACAAAGGCCGTAGGCTCATCAAGGAAGAGGACTTCCGGTTCCAGTACCAGGGCCCGGGCGATCCCGACCCGTTGCGCCTCTCCGCTTGAAAGGGCGTAGACCGGGTCTTTCTCTTTTTGAGACAATCCCATCTGTGCGAGAACCTCGGACACCCGAGCTTTCGCTTCCCTCCGTAGCACTCCCCGAATCTTCAATCCATAGGCGACATTCCGGGATACCGTCCTGTCGAAAAGGCTGATCTTCGGCAGAACGAGCGTCATTCTTCGCATCAGCACCGAATCTTTTGCAAGAACCTTTCCGGCATCCCGGTAGCAGACCTTCCCATTGTCAGGCATCTCCAGGAGGGCACAGAGCCGAAGGAGGGTTGATTTCCCGCTCCCGTTCGGACCCGTCAGACAATAGACACCGGGCTGATCGAAGGCGGCAGAACATCCCGTCAGCACCTGCATGCCTCGATAGGACTTCGTAAGATCCGCGATTGTAAAGGAGAGTTTCATCGAGAGCTTCGGGCCTTTCCACGTTTCTGCAAAAGATGAAGAAATAGGTTGATCACAAGAGAGATCGACAGAAGAATGATCCCCAAGGCCAGGGCCAGCTCAAAATTTCCCTGGTCCGTCTCCAGGGCGATGGTCGTCGTCATCACCCGGGTGAAACCTGCAATGTTGCCCCCCACGATCAGGATGGCGCCGACCTCTGCCATGACCCGTCCGAAGGCGGCGATCACGGCGGACATAATTCCATACCGTGCCTCCTCGATCACGGCAATCGTCATTTGAAGGGGAGTCGCCCCGAGGGTTCGGGCGGCCAGTCGAATCTCCGGCGCAACCCCGATGATCGCCGAATGACAGAGGGAAGCCACAATCGGCAGGGCGAGGATCGTCTGGGCCAGGACCATGGCAGAAGGGGTATAGAGCAATCCCAGAAAGCCCAGAGGCCCGCTCCGGGAAAGGAGCAGATAGAGAAATAGCCCCACGGCAACGGGTGGAAGGCCCATGAAGGTATTGGCCAGGCTGATCATCATGGACCGGCCGGCAAACCGTTTGAGTCCCATGACCGCCCCCAGAGGGAGTCCGAGAGCGGTGGCAATCACCAGGGCCAGCCCGGAAACCTGAAGGGAGAGGAGGATGATCTTCAGAAGCTCCGGTTTGAGCTGGAAGATCATCGAAAAGGCTTTCAACAAGGCATCGGTCATGGAGTCGTTGTTTCAGTCTCCTATTTCCTGTTTTTCGCCTACAATTTTCTTACTCTTAATCATAATCTTAATCCTGCTCTTTAGCCTCTGTTCTGAATACTGATTAAGATTAAGAGATTAAGATTGAGATTATGATCAAGAGTAAGGATCAATTCCAACGGGTCCCTGTTGCCTGCCCCATCAATGGGCATTCGGGAAAAAGAGTTGATCTCCACCGGGTCCCTTGAAAGAAGCGATCGCCCCCTGTCCCGCCTCGGAGGTTAACCATTCGATCAGCTTCATGACCTCAGCAAATTTTACATGGGGATGCCTTTGCGGGTTGACCGCCATTACCCCATACTGATTCCGCAGGAGCGCACTTCCTTCATAAAGGATTGAAAGAGCCAGACGCTCCCTGTCCTTCACTGCAAGCCAGGTACTGCGGTCACTCAAGGTATAGGCCTTCTTTTCTGCCGCGATCCGCAGGGTCTTCGACATTCCCTGCCCCACCTCCAGGTACCACGATCTTCCCTGCGGTGTCATCCCGGTTTTCTCCCAGAGGGAAAGTTCCCGGTGATGGGTCCCCGATTTATCCCCCCGGGAGACGAAGGGAGAGACCGTGTCTGCAATCTTTCCGAAGGCCTCCACCACCGTCGACGAGCCCCGAATTCCGGCCGGGTCATCCGGCGAACCGAGGAGCACAAAATCGTTGTACATCACTTCCCGGCGGTTGACGAAAAACCCCGCCGCCACCGCCTGCAGTTCCAGGTCCTTTGCGTGAACCAGGACCACGTCGGCATCCCCCCGTCTGCCGATCTCCAGGGCCGCACCGGTCCCGACGGCTACCACATCGACATGAATGCCGCTCTCCTTCTCAAATTGAGGGATGAGATAATCGAGGAGTCCCGAATTCTGAGTGCTTGTCGTCGAGGCACAGCGGATTCGGATCGCGGAGAAAAGATCCGATTGCAGGAAAACAATAACCAATATCGAAAGGAAAAAAATCTTAAAGAATCGCACACAAGCCCCATGGAAGTGCAAAGAAGTATCCCTCACCGGACATTCAGAATGTATCATCATACAGACGCATTCCACAGCAGTCAAATGGAATTCCCTGCCCTATTGTAAATATGCAACGAGAAATCACGGCCTTCCGATGGGTGGAATCATCGGCATTTTCAGGAGTTGTGTGTAACAGAGAAGAAGAAAGGATATTTCAGGTTCCGATCCTTTCAGAGGAACTGAAAGGATCGGAACCTACAGACTAACTGAAGAAAACCATCATGAAGGCAAAGAAAATGTAGTGCTTGTTCTTCAAAATATGCCAGAGTTTTTCCCGCAGGTTCTTTTTAAAACGGTCCGAGGCCTCGATGGGAACCTGATCGGCATTGACGAATTTCTCGAACTCTTCCAGGTCTTCGGAGCAATCGGGTTGCTTTTTCACTTTCGGATCGTAGATCCATGCATTCCGGTTAATCTTCTTTCCCATGGGTCTTAAACCTCCCTAACTAATATGCTATCCTTTAGATACGCTCTTCAACAGGGCCTCTTCAAAACGGAAAAAGCCGGCAACATCTCCTCCGCCAATACGGGTTTGACCGTCCTGTACAAAATCGTCTTGCGATTCTAATTGCGCAAGGTGCCGCCGTGTAACCTGGAAGAGCCATTCGTTCAGAGTCAGGCGATGAGGTCTCTCTCCAAGGGATTGAAGTACCTCCGTCAGAACCACCTCTGTTAATTCCTCGGCCTTCCCTTTCTTTCCGAGGGAATCGTTCAGATAGTTAAAGACCCGCGGCAAAAAGGTCTCATAAAAAATCGAAAAGGCCTTTTCGTCTTTGGATCGCAATCCCTCAATCAACACCATGTCTGAAAATTTCATGACGCCCCCTCAAAAATCATTGAGTTTCAACGCATTGTTTACATGTATAGTGGAATGAGGAAGGCAAAAGTCACACATGAATTTTGCAAATCTTGAAAATTATGCAAAAGTTTAATATTTATTCTGCAGGAAGTGTTGTACAAACGATTGATTTTTAATGATTTACGTATGTCAGGCGGGTTCTGTATAAGAAAGCACTCGTCGTCATTTTTCGGTCGGATTTCGACGGGAAGGGTTAATCCGTAGGGATCTTCAATGCCTTCAAGAGGTCCAGGTAGGCTTCATTTTCCCCGATGATTTCGATCCCCATGCCGCTTTTACGAAGTCCGGCGAAATGGACGGGGACACGGGTAGCGTGTACCACTCTCCCCTCTACATTCACCACGACTCCCTGGGGTGTGCGAAACTCAAAACGAAGGTGTTTCCCTGGCGGATAGACACGGTTGGTCCGCAAAAAGAAACCGGAAGGAGTCAGATTGCTCGTAAAAGCGGTCTTGTCGCAGCTCTCCTCTCCAAACTTGATGGTACTTCGATTTATTTTTCGTTTGTGTCTTCTTTTATCGGCCATCGGGACTCCTCTTCGTTCCGACGTTAAAATTCAGGGGTCGGTAACAATTAGAATTTGTTGCGACATACTTTCAGGATAACAAAAGACCTTGATTTCATCAATCAAAAGACATAGCATGGCTGGACGTACTGCATCGATCGTCACACCATCGACACCCTGACTCCATGGAAAAACCGACCCTCTCTGCCTCAGCAGACAGCCCTCTTCCCATCATCGGGTGGGCCTTTTACGACTTTGCCAACACCCTTTTCAGCATCCTCGTCGTCACCCGTTATCTGCCGCCGTTGCTGAAGGAACTTACGGGGACCAGCAGCGCCATGGGCGCCTCGGTCGCCCTTTCCATGGTGCTGGCCGGCCTACTCGTCCCCCTCTTTGGAGCAATCTCGGATCAAACCGGTCATCGGAAGGTCTACCTCCTGGCCTCCACCCTTCTGTGTGTGACCTCCGTATGCCTCATCTCTTTGACGCATCGGATCCCTTTCATCCTCCTCTTCTTTTTCATTTCCAATCTGGCCTATCAGGTCTCCATGGTTTTCTATAATTCCCTTCTGACGACTGTCAGCACCGAAAAGTCCCGGGGCACTGTGTCCGGCCTGGGCGTCTCCCTGGGCTATGCGGGATCGCTCCTGGCCATTACTGCCGCCCACCCCTTTGTACAGGCCTTTGGCGCCCGGAATATCTACTGGGTGACGGGGCTTGCCTATCTCATCTTTGCGCTCCCCCTCTTCCTCACTGTTCATGAGACCGGGAAGAGCGCCCCTTCCGCCGGAGATGCAACAATTCTTCGCGAACGACTCCGGACAGTTTTGAAAACGGTGCGGTCCCTCCCGAATCATCGCAACATGCTTTTTTTCCTGTTGGGGAACTTCTTCTGTCTCGATGCCGTCAACACGACTATCGTATTTTATTCGGAATACCTTCTGCACGGCCGTGCCTTTTCTGCAGCCCAGGTCGATCTATGTCTCATGGTCGTACAGATTTCCGCCCTCGTCGGGTCTTTGCTCATCGGCCGCTGGACGGACCGGATCGGTGCACGATCGATGATCCTGACCGTCACCGGCGCATGGATCGCCGCCATCGGGATCATCGTCGCGACGAAAGGGCTTTCCTTCGTCATCTTCGCTTCGATCATTGGAGGAATCGGGTTAGGGGGGATCTGGGTCACGGGGAGAGTTCTTCTCCTCGACCTTGCTCCAGCCGGAAAGGTCGGGGAATATCTGGGACTCTATGGTATGACGGGTAAATTCTCAGCACTGGGGGCACTGGTCTTCGGGCTCCTGGCAGACTTCTTTTCCTATGACCGTGCGCTCCTCTTTCAGGTCGTTATGCTCGGACTGGGTTTTGCCTGTTTTCGCCGGGTCCGATACACCCGTGGGAAAAGAGAGGTGACCTGAGTCGTGACCTTATTTTTGCCTAATTACAGGGGGGCCGCTCACACTTCTTCTTTTCGTCAACCAGCTTGCGTACCCGGGCATGGAACTCTCCATCCTCCTCGGTGACTCCCAGGAATTCATTGCCCGTCGTATTGCACCAGCTGGGCATATCCTCCACGATCCCCTCGTCATCGGCGATCACCTCCAACACCTGTCCCACCTCCATGGCCTTGATGGCCTGGCAGGTCTTGGCAATCGGCATCGGACAGATCAGCCCGAAGGCATCCAAAACGACATCGGCCTTGATCGAATTGGTCTTCATTGAAAGCTCCCCATTTACACCATAAGATTTATTTTTGAATCCCCGGCGTCGGCCAGGAAAGTCGCCACACCGGCCACACTGTCTACCACCGGAAGAAGATCCTCCCGGGTCAGCCCCATGAATTCCATCGACTGGGAACAGGCAATAAATTTCACCCCCATCTCCTTGCACATGATCACCATCTGATCAAGGGAGGGAAACTTGGGGTGGCCCATCATTTTTTCCATAGATCGATTCGGCTTCTGATAACTGTCACCGGACTTGTCTTTTTTCAGCAGTTCAAGACCGTGGAAGGAAAAGAAAAGGGTTACCTCCATCCCCATCGACGCCCCTCCCAGGGCCATGTTGAATATGGTAATCAGTTTGTCAATTTTGTTCGTCGACACCACCATTGCCATCTTTTCGGCCATTTTACACCCATCCCCTTTCCGGTTTACCTTATCCCTTTTTCTGCTGATAAATGGGAGACATCATCCGGAGACGTTCGACAATGGGCGGCATCTCCGCCAGAACATAGTCGATCTCTTCTTCCGTCGTCTCTCTTCCCAGGCTGAAGAGGATCGACCCCTGAGCCATGGCATGGTCCACCCCCATGGCCGTCAGGACATGGGAGGCCTTGAGCGCCTTGGAGGAGCAGGCCGATCCGCTGGCCGCCATGATCCCTTTGGCAATCATCATCATGATCATCCCTTCCCCCTCAACATAGTTGATGCAGATATTCAGCAGATGAGGCAGACGGTGCTCTGGATGTCCGTTGACCTTCACGGCATCAAGCTTCTCTGTTAATCCCCGCTCCAGTTTATCCCGCAGGATGGCCAACCGCTTTTGCTCCCCGTCAACCTTTTCCGCAGCGATGGCTGCTGCCTTGCCAAAGCCCACGATAGCCGGGACGTTTTCTGTTCCCGCCCGTCGTCCCTGCTCCTGGACCCCGCCGTGAATCAGCGGCTGGATACGGACTCCCTTGCGGATATAGAGAGCGGCCGATCCCTTGGGACCATAAAAGTGCTGCCCCGATAGGGTCAGCAGGTCAACACCGAGTTCTTCCACATCAATGGGAATGTGTCCCACGGCCATTCGGGCATCGGTATGGAGTGCCACCTTTCTTTCACGGGTGATCTCGGCAATCTCACGGATCGGCTGGATCGTTCCGATTTCATGGTTCGCCAGCATCACCGAGACCAGGATTGTATCGTCCCGAAGGGCCTTTTTAACCTCCTCCGGATCAACCCGCCCGAACTCATCGACGGGAAGATAGGTCGTCTCGAAACCGAGCCGCTCCAGCATCTTGCAGGAATGATGAACTCCGTAATGCTCAATGGCCGAGGTGATGATGTGCTTCCCCTTTTTCTGAAGGGCCATGGCCACACCCTTGACGGCAAAGTTGTTTGACTCCGTCCCGGAGGCGGTAAAAAAGATCTCCTCGGGTTTCGCATGAATCAGATCGGCCACGGCGGATCGGGCCTCGTCCAAAGCCGCCCGCGGTGCCGAACCGTACTTATGAAAACTCATGGGATTCCCGAAATGCTCCAGGAAGTACGGCTTCATCGCCTCGATCACTTCGGGATAGGGTCGTGTCGCCGCTGCATGATCCAGATAGACTGTTCTGCTGCTCATAACGCTCTCCTTTATTCACCAGAAATCAGTTCACAACCATTCCCATGGGAAAGGGATTCTTCCCGATCCGCCTGCACGACTCCTCCGTCAGGGAGATTGCGGACGGATTCATCTCCGTCACGGCTGACCTGCTACGGTCTGCTCCACCAGGTCTGCAAGGGTTGTCCCGTCGAGGACTCCGACCATGGCGTCCTGGGCATCCTTCCAGACGTTCTGAATCTTGCACCGGTACTCCTCGGCGCAGTTACTCACCTTTTGCGCACAATGATTCAGGGCAATGGGCCCCTCGATCCCTTCAATGATATCCTTGACGGTAATCTCATCGGCCGGCCGGCCCAGGGAATAGCCCCCCTTGAAACCGCGATGGGAACGCACCAGACCGGCCTTGGTCAAGGTCTGAAAGATCTTTGCCAGGTAACTCTCGGGGATATTCTGGGCAGTGGAGATTTCACTTAACAGGGTGACCGAGTCCTCCCGCTGCATGGCAAGATAGAGCATCCCCCGGATTCCGTACTCGCCGCCCCGCGTCAATTTCATTATTTTCTCCCAAACAGGATAAAAATTGTCCTCTTCGTCTTGATTATAATAATCGAAGCAGCTTTGTCAAGTGAAAATCAACTGCAGGATGATGGACAATGTATGGGGAAAGGGGAATTACTGACGGTTATTATTTCATCAGTTGGACGAAGCGATCGACCAGTTCCGGGTCGAGAACCGCCCCGGAGAGATCCTGCAGGGAACGGAGGGCCTCCTCTTTTTTCATCCCGGGACGTGCCGGGAAGTTCAAGGTCAGGGCGTCATAGGTGTCGGCCACTTGAATGATGCGAACGGGCAGCGGGATCTTGCTCCCTCTCAACCCCATCGGCACGCCGGTACCATCATAATTTTCATGATGGAGTCGCTGACAATCCTGTACGACTTGCGGCATATCCGCCAGGAGGGGATCATCTTCCTGCCAATGCTGGTCATGCTCATGGAGGCTGAGGCACTCCTCCCGATCGAGGGGAGTTCCCTTTCGCAACTTTTCGAAGAGATGATCGGGGACGGCCAGTTTATCCACATCATGGAGCAAAGCCCCCATTTCCAGGTCCCGAAGCTCTTTCTTACGTAGCCTCAAGGCCTTGCCGAGTTTGAGCGAAAGGCGTGCCACATTCCGGGAATGCTCCGCCGTAAGGCTGTCCTTGTCTTCCAGTTTTCCGAGAAAAATGCGCGCTGACCGTTTGGGATCCATGAAAGCAAAATAGCACAGTAAAAGGCGGTTCGTCCAGCCTTCCTTGCACTTTCTTACATGAAAAAATACCGCCTGAAAAGGAGGGAGACAGGCCGGCAAAATGCTGCCTGCCGGCCTGTCAGGAGGAGTATGAGTTCAGAAGTAAAAAGGCCTATCCACCGTGCAGAGATGGATAGGCGCTATGGGTCGTTTCCTATCCACTTCGGCAGCCAGGGATGCTGTTTTTCCAGCCCATGGCTTTGCTCCCCCGAAGGGTCGCCTTTATCGGTGGATTAACTCTCAATTTTTTACAGTATATCTCCTTTACTCGCTTTTTGTCAACATTAAACTATAATAACCTTATATTTGGCCCAACAAGCCTTAAATCATCTATATTTACCAATATACAGTGCAAAAAACCAATCAAAATACTGGGGTGCCACTTCGGCTATTTGCCCTCAGGCTTCACGATGGCAACAGAATATCTCGTCGGATCAAGATATTTATTCGCAATCTTCTGCACCGCCTTCGCCGAAACCTTTTCGATCTTCCGGGCATATTCCTTGTAGGCATCGAAACCATTTCCATAGAGTTCATCAAAGACCATGGTGGAAGCCATGGCTCCATTGGTTTGCAGGGCGATCTCGAAACTCCCGATCAGATTCTGCCGGGAACGTTTCATTTCACTCTCGGAGATCCTTTCATCCCGTACCCGGGCCAGTTCCATCAGGATCCCCTGGCGGGCAGCGTCGAGTTTCTCCGGACTGCATCCAATATAGGTCGCAAAGAAACCGGGATCGATTCCCTCCTGGGAAAAGGAGGTTACGGCATAGGCGAGACTCTGTTTGTCCCGCAGTTCGCGGAAGAGTCTGCCCCCTTGGCCTGCCAGAACATTGCTCAAGACCATCAGGGGGTATCGGTCATCAGAAATCACCGTCGTCCCCAGAAAACCCAGGATCATATGGGCCTGCCGACGATCGACCGTCTCGATGCGCTCCCGGACCTTCTCCTGGAGAAGTTCCTGCAGGATGACCGGGTGCGGGCGGGACCTCTTTTCCATCGACCCGAAAAGCTCTTCGACCTTCTCTACGGCTTCCCCCCGGGAGACATCGCCCACCACGGCGATCACCATCCCTTCCGGGTTCAAAACATCGGCATAGGCCTGCGTCAGATCTTCCGAAGAGAATCGACTCACCGTCCCCACCTCACCAATCAGACGCATTCGGTAAGGGTGGGTCTTGTACAAGGTCTTTCGAAAGAGGTTCCCCGTCCGGCGGCTCAATTGATCGTCCTGACGCTGAATCGCCGCCAGAATATCCTTACGGACCTTCTCCACCTCGTCCGGAGCAAAGGCCGGATGGCGTACCACATCGGCCAGCAGATTCATGCCCCGTCCGAAGTGACGGCTCAAAACGGACAGTTCCGCACCGATACTGTTCCGGCCGGAAAAACCGTTCACACTCCCCGCCATCTCCTCGATCTCGGCGGAAATCTCCTCGGCACCCCTCTTCTGTGTCCCCCGGTCAAGCATGGCGGCAATGAAATGGTAGATCCCGCCGGTCGGTTCCGTCTCGTACCGCTGGCCTCCGGGAAAGGCGATCTTGACGGAGACCGTCGGCACGGCATGATTCTCCTTCACGATCAGCCGAATACCGTTGGGCAGAACGATCTTTTCAGGTTTCCCTTTTTTTGCACCCTTGGAGGATGCATACGCCTTTGCCGCCTGACGGTCCAACTTTTGCACCATCTTCCGGATTTTTTTCTCGGACAGACCGGTCCGTTCCTTCGGATCGATCAGCAGCGAAACAGTAATGTTCTCCTGCCGAAAGATTTTACGGGCAATCGACGTGAGATCCTCCGTTGTCACCGCTGCGATCCCCTTGAGGTAGGTCGTCTCATAGAGGGGATCATCAAAATCGGCCTCGAAGGAACCGAACTTGCCCGCCTGCCCCTCCATGGTCTGCTTCCCGTAGATGAAATCACTTTCAATCCCGACCCGTGCCCGGTAGAGTTCCTCTTCACTCACCGGTTCGTGTCTCATCCGCTCCACCTGATTCAGGATCGCCCCGAGGGCCTTCTCCAGATTTTTCGCGTCCAGGCGGGCTTCCACAAGAAAGAGCCCAGGATCGTTGGGGGTATAAGCATAAGAAGCGATGGCATGGACCAGTTCACCCTTACGTTTCACAATCCGGTAGAGACGGGAGGCCTCTCCCTGCCCGAGGATCGCAGCAAGCAGGTCGTAGGCGGGGTTCTTCGGATCATGAAGACCGGGGATGTGAAAACCGAGATTCAGCAGGAGATGCTTCGACTCCTTTCGTGTGACAACGGACCGGATCTCCTGCTGTTCGGGTTCCGCCGGAAGGGAAAGAGCAAGGTCCCGGCGGGGGGCAAAATCCCGGAAGGCCTCAACGATTCCGGGAATCACTCCGTTGATCTGAAAATCGCCTACAACCACCAAGGTCATGTTGTTGGGAACATACCAGGCATGGAAATAATCGAGGATATCCTGACGGGTCAGATTCTTGAAGGTCTCCTCGTAACCGATCACCGGCCGCCGGTAGGGATGGACACGATAGGCCGTCTCGAAGAGTTTCCGGGAAACCATCCGACTCGGCATATCTTCGGAACGTTTCAGTTCCTCGAGAATCACCTCCTCTTCTTTCGCCAGTTCTTCCGGATCGAAGGCGGAGTGCTGAATGGCATCGGCCAGCACATCGAGCCCCACATCGAAGTACCGGCTCGCCAGGGAAAGATGATAAACGGTATGGTCGAAGGAGGTGTATGCGTTGATGTTGCCGCCGGCCGTCTCAATCTCCTTTGCAATCTCGCCGACACCTCGCTTCTGTGTCCCCTTGAAGAGCATGTGCTCGAAGACATGGGAGATCCCTGCCTGGTCGTCCTCCTCGTTCCGACTCCCTACATTGACCCACATCTGGAAAGCGACGACGGGCGCCGAATGGTTCTCGGAGAGGACGACCGAAAGGCCGTTATCGAGAACGATCTTGGTAAGTCCCTCCTGCTGCAGGATCGTCTGATAGGATGCCCCGTAAGCTGTTGAAGCAATCAGGGTCAACATCACCAGCAGAAGAACCGGATAGAAAGAACGGAAACATACCCTGGAAAGGAACCTCTTCATAAAAACCTCCGAAGGATGAGAGCAGGAAAATGAGGAAACTGCAGATTGAGTATCGATGCCCGGATGGAAATTGTCAAGGCAGAATCGCAAAGCGGAAAAAAAGGAAAGGGAGTCTCCAGTTTACATCCCCGGATTTATTCCCACTCGATGGTGCTCGGCGGTTTGGAGGAGATATCGTAGGTAACGCGGTTGACCCCTTTGACTTCGTTGATGATCCGGTTGGAGATCCGGGCCAGGAGGTCGTAGGGAAGTGGAACCCAGTCGGCCGTCATGCCGTCGCGGCTGTTTACGGCGCGGATGGCGATCACATGGTCGTAGGTCCGCTCATCCCCCATGACACCAACGGTCTTGATGGGAAGGAGCACGGCGAAGGACTGCCAGATCTCCCGGTAGAGACCGGCCCCCTTGATCTCTTCAATCACAATGGCATCGGCCTTGCGGAGAATGGAGAGGCGTTCTGCGTTGATGTCACCCAGGATCCGGATCCCAAGTCCCGGACCGGGGAAGGGTTGGCGATAAATGATCTCCGCCGGAAGGTTCAACTCCTCCCCGACGAGGCGCACCTCATCTTTGAAGAGTTCCCGGAAGGGTTCAACCAGTTTCAGTTTCATCCGCTCCGGAAGCCCCCCCACGTTGTGGTGGCTCTTGATCATCGCCGAGGGACCTTTGAAGGAGACACTCTCGATGACGTCCGGATAGAGGGTTCCCTGGGCCAGAAAGTCGACCTTCCCGATCTTTGCGGCCTCTTCCTCAAAGATCAGGATAAACTCGTTTCCGATGATCTTCCGTTTTTTCTCCGGATCAGTGACGCCGGCGAGTTTTTCAAGAAAACGTTTCGAGGCATCGACGGCCTGTAAATTGATGTGGAATTCATCCCGGAAGGTCTTCACCACCTTCTCCGATTCGCCGAGGCGCATGAGACCATTGTCCACATAGATGCAGGTCAGGCGGTCGCCGATCGCCTTGTGAATCAGGACGGCAGCCACCGAGGAGTCGACACCACCGGAGAGGGCACAGAGGACTCGCCCGTTGCCGACCCGGTCCCGGATCTCTTTGATACTCTGTTCTACAAAGGAGTGCATCGTCCAGGTCGGTCCGCAGCCACAGATGGCATAGACGAAATTCTCCAGGATCCGGATGCCCCGGGGGGTATGCACCACTTCCGGATGGAACTGGAGGGCATAGAAGCTGCGCGCCTCATCGGCCATCGCCGCCACGGGAGAGTTGTCGCTTTCGGCGATCGCCCCGAACCCCGCCGGCGCCGCTTCGATCCGGTCGCCGTGGCTCATCCAGACCTGCAGTGTGGCATCGAGTCCGGAAAAGAGGTCGCCGCCCTTCGTCTGGGTCACCGTAGCGGAACCATACTCCCGTCGGGCGGCCGGCGCCACCTTCCCCCCCAACTGGTGGGTCATGAGCTGCATGCCGTAACAGATCCCGAGGACTGGGATTCCCATCTCATAGATCCCGGGATCCGACAGGGGCGCTTCCGCATCAAGGACACTGGAAGGCCCGCCCGAGAGGATCAATCCGGAAGGGGCAAAGGCCTTGATCTTGTCGATCGGTTCGTTATAGGGCCGGATCTCGGAATAGACGGAAAGTTCCCGCACACGCCGGGCAATGAGCTGGGTGTACTGGGACCCGAAATCGAGGATCAGAATTTTCTCTTGCGTTGAAGTCGTCACTGCTTCGTCCTTCAGAGATTATGAGGAAGATGGAAAATGAAATGATTTTGACGCAAATGATGCAGATGGGGTATTTGCGGCAAAATCCCGCCAGTCGCTTCTCAGGTTCCCCTGATTTTTTCGAAGGGCAAGGCACGAGGAGCGCAGAACCGGAAGCGTATATGTAATACGCTGAGGATTCGAGCACCGCAGAAACGCCGCCATGCGGAAAAAGAAGGTGAAGATGAGGAGTGACTTATTCCATACGATAATTCGGTGCCTCCTTCGTAATAATCACATCATGGACGTGACTCTCACGAAGTCCGGCATTGGTAATCCGGATAAACTCACCCCGTTCCTGCAACTCGGGAATCGTCCGGCAGCCGGAATAGCCCATTCCGGAACGGAGCCCGCCAACCAACTGGTAGACACTCTCCGATAGGGGACCTTTGTAAGGGACCCGTCCCTCGATCCCTTCAGGGACCAGTTTTTTCGCCTGCGATTCATGTTCCTGAAAATAGCGGTCCTTGCTTCCCGCTTCCATGGCACCTAACGATCCCATCCCCCGATAGACTTTATAACTTCGCCCCTGGAAGAGGATCGTCTCGCCAGGGCTCTCCTCCACCCCGGCCAGGATGCCACCCATCATGGCAGAATCGGCGCCGGCCACGATCGCCTTGGTGATGTCCCCGGAATACTTGATGCCCCCGTCGGCGATAACCGGAACGTTGTGTTTCCTTCCCACGGCTGCACAGTCCATGATGGCCGTAATCTGGGGGACGCCGGTCCCCGCCACGACACGGGTCGTACAGATCGATCCCGGTCCGATCCCCACCTTGACGGCATCGGCGCCGGCAGAAATGAGATCTTCCACCCCTTTTGATGTCGCCACATTCCCGGCAATCAGTTCCATCTCCGGATAGGCGTCCTTGACGGCCTTCACGGTTTGCAGGACCCCCTCGGAGTGGCCGTGGGCCGTATCGACACAGAGCACATCCACCCCGGAACGGGTCAGGATCTCCGCACGTTCCAGGGCTTCTTCCCCGACGCCGACGGCCGCCCCGACCCGGAGCCGGCCGAATTCGTCCTTGCAGGCATGGGGATATCTGATCTTCTTTTCAATATCCTTGATGGTGATGAGACCCTTGAGATTATAATCATCATCAACGACGAGGAGTTTTTCGATTCGGTGCTGATGGAGGATCTCTTTGGCCGATTCCAGGTTCGTCCCCTCGGAGGTGGTGATAAGATTATCCTTAGTCATCACGTCGGCAACAGGAAGGTCGAGACGGGTCTCGAAACGGAGATCCCGGTTGGTCAGAATCCCGACCAGCCTGGAGCCCCGGGTAATGGGGATCCCGGAAATCCGGTACTTTTCCATCAAGGCCAGTGCTTCGTGGATCTTGCGGTCCGGTTCGATGGTGATCGGATCGACGATCATGCCGCTTTCCGACTTTTTGACCTTGTCCACCTCCATCGCCTGCTGCTGCACGGACATGGCCTTGTGAAGAATTGCGATGCCCCCCTCCTGAGCCAGGGCAATCCCCATGCGGGCCTCCGACACGGTATCCATGGCGGCGCTGACCAGGGGGATATTCAGGCGGATCTTGGCCGTCAGCCGAGTCGAGACATCGGTATCCTTGGGAAGTACATTCGAGCGTGCCGGAACCAGCAGTACATCATCATAGGTCAAGCCGACGCGAATTTTTTCGGGGGAGGTCATAGCAGCCACACCTTTTTGAAGGGACGGCTTTGTGGAAAGTCCGTCTGCTTTGAGTCAACCGTCACAATGTTCATAAAGAATTTGGAAATTAACACAGGATCCCAACGTCGTCAAGGAGGAAATCCCGTTGACAAAAGGAAAAGGGTTTGTTTAGATTACAGGTTATCCTGCGACTGCAAAGGTCCTACACTTAAGAAGCTCCCGAAACGGCCCGCAAAGGTGAAGGCGTACATCATTTGACCATGGCCCTGAAGATTTCCAGGAAAAAACTTTTTCTTTTCATCCTGCCCCTGGCGGCCCTCTTCCTGCTTCTCTTCGAATTGCAATGGGTCCTCCAATTTCTTCTCCCCGAAAAAAGTGTCACCCACTGGGTGGCGCGGAATCTGGAAAAGAAGCTTCATGTGAAGACAGTCATCGAGGAGGTCCGCTTCACGGCCCTGCCGGCCCCCTCCGTCCGGATTGTCGGTCTTCACCTCATGGACCGCAGTTCTCAGACGGAATGGCTCTGGTCCGATTTCCTGGAGATCCGCCTGAAGCTTTTGCCCCTCTTCCGGGGGAAGGCCATACCTCATAAGCTCCTCCTGAAACATCCCCACATCCGGGTGGAACGACGCAAAGATCGAAGCTGGCATTTCCTGGGATATCCCAACCCAACGCTGCGACAGGACTCCACCCCTCCCTCGTCACTGCCGATCGAGATGGCCATCGACTCCTTTGTCATCAAGAAAGCCTCCCTGGAAATTCTGGACCCTCTCCGTCCGGATCAGGAACAAAGAATCATCATCCAGGAGATGGACGCCTCTTTCCAGGAGCTTTCCGGCAGCGGACCGATCTTTTTCAAGATCAAAGGGGAGTTCCCTCATAAACGCTTCGAGATCCATCCTTTTTCCGCCGAAGGGCGACTCCTCCTCCCCGCAGGCAAGATTGATCTGCATCGCCTGGGTTTCGATGGAGATTTCTCAGTCCGTAAAATGCCATTGGAACTGATTCGTCCCTACCTGATCGAATTCCTTCATTTCGACCCTCTCTCGGGAAAGGCCGGTCTGGAGGGACATTTCATCCGGGAACCGGAAGGAAGAATGACACTGACGGGAGGTCTCACCCTAAAAGACTTTCAGCTCCATCTCCCCGCCTATGCTTCACATCCGGTCACGGGAAAAGAGGCCTCCCTCTCCATCATGCTCGAGGGAGACCGTAACCTGATCCATGGGAAGAGCTTCAAACTGCGTGTGGATGACCTGACTTTATGGGGACAGGGCACCTACCGCAGGGCAACAAGCCCTCTTCCCGGATTCAACCTTTTTCTCCATGGCTTCGCCCTTCCCCTGGAACGACTGCGGCGCTACGTTCCGGACAAACTCTTCCCCGAGGAATTCATCCACCCCTTCCTTGCCGGGAAGGCAACAGGCACCCTGGACATTCCCCTCCTGGAGATCACCGGGAACAAAGTACTCCCGGCGGGCAAACCGGAAGGAAAGGCGACGCAGGTGCGTCTGAAGGTCGCCTTTCATGATCTCGGCGCAACACCGGGAAAGGACCTGCTCCCCCTGGAAAAGCTGAACGGGAACCTGACCTGGGAGCCGGAGGGTCTTCGTTTCGAGAATCTCCGCGGCATTTACGGACGGTCGCTCTTTCGGGACCTTTCAGGGTCCTTTGCCTTTGCAAAAGAGGAGCGTGTCGACCTGCGGATCGACGGGCGCCTGAACCTGGGCGAAATACAGCAGCTGCTGTCACGACTGCCCGAAGAGAGCCGGGAAAAATTCTTCCTGATGCAAATCCCGAAAACGGGAGGGTATGCCGATCTCAAAATCCAATTGCAGGGAACCGGAGAATCCACACCGCCGTTGCACCTGACCGGCACGGCCGATCTGATCCATGCCGGACTTGCCTTTTCCCCGGCCCCCCTGATTTTGTCGGGACTGGAGGGGCGGATCACCTTTGCGGCAGACCGGATCAAACATTTTCGATTGGAAGGAAAGATCAACGCCCTCCCCACAGCCCTCCAAGGGGAGATACAAAACCTCTTCAGTCCGGGGCCGATCCTAGACGTAAAAGTTACCTCCGCACCGACGACAAAGGAATTGACCCGGTTTGTCCCCGCCCTGAAGGACCACTTCGAATTCACAGAAGGAGTGCCAAAACTCTCTTTGAAGGTGCAGGGCACTCCGGAGGCACTCCATCTTCAAGGAAAGTTTGATCTGACCCTTCCCGCAGTCGTCATTCCAGACCTTTTGAATAAAAAGGAAGGCATCCCCTTTCTCATCGGTTTCTCGGGCTGGTACAGCAAGGGAGAAGGCCTTTTTCTCGAAACAGGCCACCTCACCCTCCGGGAAGGGTCCCTCACCTTTTCCGGGGCACTGACGCCCTCCCCCGACCCCCTTCTGACCTTTGCCGTGGAGACACCCTCTCTCCACCTGGGAACCTTCTCCGAGATCGTTCCGATCCTTGCGTCACAGAAACCTGACGCGACCATCCAGGGGAAACTGGACGGGAGCTACCGGCTCGGCCAGCCGGGCTCCTCGCAGTTAAACGGACGGCTCATATTCAAGAACGTTAATCTTCAATCCCCGACTGCCCCCAACTCCCTGCAGGCATTGACGGGGACATTCCTCTTTGCCGGGGAGCAGGTACAAACAAAGGGGACGCAATGCCGATGGGGCGACACACCTTTCACCTTCGACATGAACCTGTCTCACCGAAACGTACCCCGGCCGGAATTTCGTATTCGCGCCCCCTTTCTGGACCTCTTTCAACTGATCAACACCCTGGGAGAAGATCGCGGGGAAGAAAAAGAGGGAAATGATGTTTTTCTCCGCAACTTAGATCTTCAGGCCGCCGTCGCCCTCGACCGTGTCCGTGTCGATCCGCTCAAACTGGAGGACCTGCAAGCCAATCTCATGCTGAAAGAGGGCGTTCTTTCGATCCCCGCCCTGACTGCCCGTGGCCTTGACGGAACGGTCAAAGGACAGGGAAAGATCAACCTTCTTGCCGATGGGGAACCGCAATTTACGGGGAAGGCAGACATCTTCGGCGTCAGTGCGGAGAAATATCTTCAGCTCATTCCCTACAACCGGACCTTTTACACCGGCGAGATTTCCGGCTCAATCGGCGTCACGGGGAGGCTCTACCCCGACCTGACGAAGACGGCCCGCCGGATGACCGGCACAGCCCATCTTCGGATCAAGGCGACGAAGGAGAGAAACGTTCTTTTCCAGATCACTCGAGACATCATTGAAGGGATGGAGATCATGCTCGGCCGGAAGGACGAGCAATTCCTGATCGTGGAACATGACGGCATGGGAGGGGACTTCACCCTCTCCGACGGAAAGTTCCATTCCACCAATTTCTATATCGACAAATACCACAAGTTCGACGTATCCGGTCTCACGCTCGACAAATTGACGGCGGCCATCCCGATCCGGCTCAAATACAACGTCCGGGCCTCCGGCAGTTTCGATTACCTTGACTCCGGCATCGACTGCTACATCGCTGCCGAGCCCTTCTCGATTACCACAAAACTGGTCCGCAAGGTTCCACTGGCCGGAAAGGTCCTGACCGGAAAGAACGAAAGCCTTTACACGGCCTATTTCCGTTTTCTCGGTTCCCTGGCCTACAAAGACCGCCACACAGAAAAAAGTGCCGAATTGAAAAAGATCAATTTTCAGGATCTACCGAAAGAACGGAAGAAAGAGTTGAGTACCCTCAATGAATAAACCACCACTGCCTTTTTCAAGGGCAATCAACCGGTCTTCTTTTACCAAAATGCCTAATATGTCATCAGCGCAGCCCTTCTCCATTGCAGACCTGCGTTTCAGGGGATAATAATAACCCTTAAATAACAGAAGGTTGCCCATAAAATGTGAAAAAGAGCAAAATTGGCATTCTCCTTGCTAAAGTAATTGATTTGGAACTTTACAAGGAAAACTTTTTTATGGTAACTTCGGCTTTCCTTGAACTCTCATATACAAAAGGAGTCATCAATGAAAAAGGTGGAGGCGATCATTAAGCCTTTCAAGCTGGAAGAGGTCAAGGATGCCCTCAACGAAATCGGCATCCAGGGGATTACCGTCAGCGAAGTGAAAGGGTTCGGGAGGCAGAAAGGGCATACTGAACTCTACCGGGGCGCAGAATATGTCGTCGATTTCCTTCCCAAGATCAAGATCGAAGTGGTCGTCGATGACGCAATGGTACTGCAGGTCGTGGAAACAGTTCAGGAGACGGCTAACACCGGCAGGATCGGGGACGGGAAGATTTTTGTGATCCCCGTGGAAGAGGTGATTCGAATCCGGACGGGTGAAAAGGGGAAAGAGGCCCTCTGATCCTTTCCGAATCCAATATATAACAAGTAATAAGGAGACGCACCATGACACCCAAAGAGGTTTTGAAGTTTGCAGAGGAAAATGGAGCCAAGATACTCGATCTTCGGTTCATGGATTTCCCGGGACTCTGGCAGCACTTTTCCGTCCCCATCCATGAACTGGAAGAGGCCACCTTCGAGGAGGGACTCGGTTTCGACGGCTCCAGCATCCGCGGCTGGAAGGCCATCCACGCCTCGGATATGCTGGTCATCCCCGATCCCGACACGGCCCTCATGGATCCCTTTACCCAGCATCCGACCTTGATCATGATCTGCAACATCGTCGATCCGATCACCAAGGAACGTTACACCCGTGATCCCCGGCATATTGCCCACAAGGCGGAGGCCTACCTGAAATCAACGGGGATCGGCGACACGGCCTTTTTCGGACCCGAGGCGGAATTCTTCATCTTTGACGACATCCGTTTCGACCAGAACGCTCAGAGCGGCTATTACTTCATCGATTCGAACGAGGGGATCTGGAATACCGGCCGGGAAGAGAATCCCAATCTTGGTTACAAACCGCGCCACAAGGAAGGGTACTTTCCCGTCCCTCCCACCGACAGCCAGCAGGATCTCCGCTCCGAGATGACCCTCATGCTCGAGGAGATGGGGATCGTGATCGAGGCCCAGCACCACGAGGTCGCCACGGCAGGGCAGGCGGAGATCGACATGAAGTTCTCCCCCTTGTCCAAGATGGCCGATCAGCTCCTCCGGTACAAATACGTCATCAAGAACGTTGCCCTGAAACACGGCAAGACGGTCACCTTCATGCCGAAGCCGGTTTTCGGCGACAACGGCTCGGGAATGCATACCCATGTCTCAATCTGGAAGGAAGGCAAACCCCTCTTCGCCGGGAACAAGTACGGCGGTCTGAGCGACATGGGCCTGCACTTCATGGGCGGCATCCTGAAACATGCATCAAGCCTGGTCGCCTTTACAAATCCGACGACAAATTCCTTCAAGCGGCTCGTGCCCGGATACGAGGCGCCCGTCAATCTGGCCTACTCTTCCCGGAATCGCAGTGCCGCCCTCCGAATCCCCATGTATTCGGCCAGCCCCAAGGCCAAGCGGGTGGAACTGCGGTTCCCCGATGCAACCTGTAACCCCTATCTCGCTTTCTCGGCCATGCTCATGGCCGGCCTCGACGGAATCGAGAACAAGATCGATCCGGGAGACCCCCTGGACAAGAACATCTACGACCTCTCTCCGGAAGAGCTGGCCGGTGTTCCCTCCGTCCCGAGTTCTCTCGATGAGGCCTTAAACGCCCTGGAGGAGGATCATCAGTATCTCTTGAAAGGGGATGTCTTCACTCAGGATGTCATCGACACCTGGCTTTCCTACAAGCGGGAAAACGAGATTGATGCCGTCCGGCTCCGTCCCCACCCCTACGAGTTCTACCTCTACTACGACATTTAAGCACTCTCCCTCCGGCGGCCTTTTCTGAGGCCGCCGGAGGATTCTACACCAGCCCCAAGCGCTCCCCCGAAAAGACCCTATTTCCCCGCTACGACACTTTACATGTCACCGATCCGTGGTATATTCCCAACATATCCGTGCCTTTCTATTTCCAATCAACGGATCCAAATCCAAATGGAGAGGAGGTGAAATGGTATGCAAAGCAGACAAATCTGGATGAGGCTTCTCCTGGTACTGACGATCTCCTTATGGTTCGGCCTGACTGCCTGCTCCAAGGCGGAACAAGCGGCGGAAAAGGCAAAGACCATGGCCCGGGAAACGGCTGAATCGGCCGGGGAGATGG
>CAYQVN010000010.1:0-18311 GCA_964420895.1 uncultured Nitrospirota bacterium
CATCCCAAAAGCACAAACAGGCCGAGTACGATACATTTTCTTTTCATGATTTCCTCCCGGGTAAGGTGAATGCCCAGGCCTGAGAAAAAAAATCCCCAGACCAATTAAATATTGATCCGGGGATGTCCCTTTTTTATCCTCAGAATCGGTTGGTGGATCTCTGGCCGCGAAGATCCAACCTTGCATTTTCAGGCAGGTCTTCTGACTCTCGGATCCTCCTACTCGCCGTATCTTCCCGTCTGTTCGTCAGACAGTGACATCTTCCGGCTTTCGTCCCCGATCACAGCGGCGGGCCCGTCCCCGTTTTTACGGGGTTCCCTTTTCAGCTCCCGAAAGGAGCGCCTGAAAACGTCCTAACTCTACTTGAAATGCCCCGCAAAGTCAAGCAGAAAGGGCATTTTCTTGCAGAAGTCCGGAGGTTCAAAGATGGTTTGCTGAAAGCATGGAACTGCGAATTAATCGGTTTTGGCTGAGGTGTCTCCTTTCTTGATGCGGAGCAGGAGGGAATGATGTGAGATTTGCCAAATTGGGAAGGGAAAGGTAGCATGGGAAGAACGCTACGCCATCGGAACAGGGATGGTATGGGTGGAAAGGGGGCATCGGTGGGATTGGTGATCGAATATTGTACGACCTGCAACTACCGGCCGATTGCGGCCCGACTGGCCTGGGAGATTCAGGAGGCCTATGGGCTCAAATCCGAATTGGTCGGGTCCCGGCGGTCTGGTGCCTTTGAAGTCATCCTGGAGGGGGAACGGGTCTTCTCCAAAGAGACGAGCCGCCGCTTTCCGGAAAAGGGAGAAGTGGTAGATCTGCTTCGGGAAAGGATCGGAAAGCCATGAATCCTCGTGAAAGATTATTGTCTGCTTTGCGGCAGGAGCCTGTCGATCGTCCGCCGGCGGCCGTGCCCACCCAACCGGCGATTGAAGATGTGATGGAAGCAAGCGGCTATGCCTGGCCGAAGGCACAGCGGGAAGGGGTGGCGATGGCCGGCCTGGCCTGGGCCTGTCATGAGATCGGGGGGATTGAGAGTGTCCGGGTCCCCTTCGATATCAATGTGGAGGCCGAGGCCATGGGGTGTGAGACCCGGTTCGGCGACGATTCCACGACCCCTCCCATGTCCAAGGTGAAATCCCGAGGGGAGTATGGATCGATCCGGGTTCCCGATCCTCTTCGGGATGGCCGCATGCCCGAGGTGCTGCAGGCAATCGGGTTGCTCCAGGAGAAGGCCGCGGGTAAAGTGCCGGTGATTGCCGCCTTCGGAACCCCCTTTGAACTCCTGTCGACGACCCTGGATTTCGAGGATATGACCATGGCCTTTCTGGAGGACCATGAGTTTCTCAAGGAAGAGCTTGAAAAAATGACGGAGATCGCCATCCATTACGGCAGGGAGATTGAAAAGGTGGGACCCGATGTGTTGATGCTGGTCGATGGGACGTCTCAAACGATCGGCCCGGATCATTTTGACCGATTTTCCTTTCCCTATACCTGCCGCCTGGTTTCTGCACTCTCAAAACCGACGATCCTGCACATCTGCGGGAATCCCACGAAGCTCTTGGCGAGAATGGCGGAAACGGGTGTCACGGCGCTCAGTATCGACGCGCCGGTGGAGATCACACATGCTCGGGAGGTCACCCAGGGGAAGGTGGCCCTGGTGGGAAATATCTCTCCTCAGACACTGGCGATGGGAGATGTTTCTGACATTATTGCGGAAACAAAAGCCGCACTCCAGGGGGGGATGAACGTCATTGCGCCCGGTTGCGGCATACTGCCACAGACACCTCTTGCCAACCTAAAGGCCTATCTCGACACCGTTTTCCGGTGGAAACCGGATCATTCGATGTCTTGAATCAGATGCAGCAGCGGGTCCAGGGAGATCCTCTTCCGTTCTACAGGGAGGTGGGTGAAGGCACTGAACCGTTGGATCTTTTCTTCGTCCAGGGGGATAATACCGGTGTCGAGTACGATGATCCGCTTGTAGGATGTAAAAAGGGTTGTGAAATCGAATCCGAAATCTTTCTTCCCGAGTTCAAACATCCTCTCCCAGTGGTTGACCCATCCCGCAGAGAGAAAAAACGCCGTGCCTTCTTGATTGAGGCGTTTCATCTCCTTGGCGCCGATCATTGCCTCCAGGCAGTTGCCCGCGGCCATCTTCCGGGCACCGTAAGGAGCAAGGATCTCCATGATATGCGGATGGCAGTGTCCGTAGAGAACCTTGACCTCTGCATCGGAGTTACGGGTACGTTCCAGGGCTTCTTTCAGTTGTGTTTCCAGGCGATCGAAGTTGACATGCAGAGCGGCATCGAGGAACACTACTTTCCCTTCGAGCCCTTGCGTACGGATGAGGTATTTGAGTTCCTCTTCAAAGATCCCGCAACTGATCAGAATGGTCTGTTTTTCCGACATGGCGTTTCCGGGAAATATAGGAGCGGGAAACTCCGACGATGGGCCGGGACGGTCTTTTCGTGGTTGATCCGTGCCAGGATCATCAGAAAATCCTCGGACAGATTCTGTACGGTACATCCATCCATCGGTTCTTCATAGGCCAGTTCATAGATGCAGGAGATTGCCCTTGCCGACTCCTGCAAGATCTTCCGGATGTTGGACTGGATCTCCACCTCCACGCGGTCTTGTTTCAGTTTCCCCATCTCCTCCTCCCTCCTTTAATCAAATCCGATTTCTTTGCGCTTCGCCATAATATGTTTTTCGATCGCCTCGGCCGCTTTGACCGGGTCGTCTTCCAGAAGCATGCGTCCCCCCGTCAATTCTGTCATGTCACGGGTGAGGTAGTTTGTGACCAACGGGCTTCCGCTGATCATTGGGGCTGGCGAGACATGGGTTAGAAGCCCGAAGGCCAGTGCAGTAAAAATATCGGCAATGGCCTTTTGCTCCATGTACTCGGGAACCGATGCGGCCACCGGCAACTGGCTGGTATCACAACCGATCGTCCAGGCCAGGGCGGCAACGGTGTCGAGGATCTTTCCCGCATCGGTACAGGAACCGTAGGAAACGATCGGGGGAACATCGTGTTTTTCACAGACCGCCCGCAGTTTGGGGCCGGCCAGCTTGATCATCTTCTTGGTCGACATACCCAGATTCTGATGGGTGGATGAGCAGCATCCGGCACCAATCACCATGATGTCACGTTTAATCAGCTCCAGGGTCAGTTGCTGGATCGCCTTTCCCCCGTGTTCCTTTCGCACGTTCGTGCAGCCTGCGACCGCCACGGCCCCTTTGATGTTCTTCTTTTTCATCTCATCGATGTAGGTGTTGATGTCGTTGCCGAACATCTTCAGGACCGTCTCCGTTGTGTAGCCGGCGATACATTCGGTGCCGCTCTGTTTCGCAGGGAGACTGATGGTTCTTTTCTTGTCGGCTTTGCGCGTTCTGAAGGCCTCAATCGCCGACTTCAGAATAATTTCCGCCTGGCTTTCGGCATTCTCGGGATCAAAATTCATAGTGTCGACGCCCGGATAACTGACGGCCGGATCGGTAGTGACGAGACGGGTTCCGTATTTTTCCGCATAGGTTGTCAGTGTCGGCATGGAACAGTTCAGGTCCATCATGAAGAGGTCGACAACACCGGTCGCCAGAAAAAGCTCTTCCTGGATCCAGTTGCCCAGTTGCCCGCCGAAAACGTCCCGGTATTCTTCCCGGCTGGAGACGTTCATGAGCTGCTGGCCCTCACAGAGGGATCCATAGAGTTTAATTCCCCCGGCACCCGCCTTTTTTGCGGCGGCCCGGAATTTTTTGTTGCCGGCCTTTTCCATGATGATGCTGGCAAAGACCGGTTGGTGTCCATTGGCGATGATGTTGACGGTCTTCGGATCCAGGCAGCCGATATTGGTGGCGCCGGTGGTCAGGCTTGCCGTTCCCATGAGGACGTCCTGGATGACGGTAATGCCCCAGAGCGCGACATACTCATTGGCGAGTCCGAGGCGGAGGGCGCTATGGATCAGGTCGATCGGGTCGTTGCCCAGGTTGGTCATGCATTTGGTCAGGGATGTAATGATTTCCGCGCTGACACCGCCGGCATAAAGGCCGGTCTTTTTCCAGACTTCCTTTCGCTGTTCCACCGCGAATAAGTCCATCAATCCCAAAGGTTCGGAGCCGGGTTTTCCGATCTCGTTCAACAGGTAGTCCGCGAAGGCAAGGGCAAGTTCTTTCGCCGGTTTCTTGTCATCCATCCCGAGTCCCATGCACATCATCCGCAATTTGCCTTCATCTTTGATCGAGACGGAAGATTTTCCTTCACCAACGGATTTTAACGTATTTGCCAGGTTCCGGCACTGGTAGGTGTTGGCTGCGGTGCCGATCACCGCCAATTGCAAAAGGTTGCGGGCGACGACCAGATCGCCCGTAGCGCCGCAGACGCCCAAAGGAGCCTTCTTGCTAATACGGCAGGGACCGTCAGAGCAGAGTTGGCAACTCAATCCCTTCTTGCAGGTTCCGCACTGTGGTTGCTGCGCCTCGAACCGTTCGAAGACCGTGTTCATCCCTTGGGATATCGCGATCTGATGCATCTCGCGGCTTTGTTTGTCCGGATGTCCCTTTCCCGATATCTCAGGTAGTTTATGCATGTAAATCTCCTTTTACCTGCGGACCCTTTCCAAGAGTGGCTCGACTGTAGAGAAAAAGAACGGGCAAAGAAAAGAATTCCTGCCGGAGAAATTCCTCCGTGAAAAAAGGTTCCTTTCTTCACCCGTTTCTCTAGTCCCGCGGGATGGATTTTGAATCATTTTGTTTTTTTGCCGGAATGCGATCCCGTCATTGGATGTGCAAATGAAGGCCCGGCGTTCAAAAAATCTTTTTAAACCTTCTGCAATTCCGAACGTGAAACCTTAACATGAGCGCCCGATTCCAAAAGGATCCGCACAAAAAGTCCGGAATGGTATTCCTTCTCCATGCATTCGTAGACCTTGGCGTTTTCAATCTTGGTATCTTCTCCCTTGGTGGTTTTAGTATCCTTGGATTCACCGGTGTATTTCACTTTCATCGTCCTCTCCTTTCTGTGGACCAGGTGTCTCCTGACCCACAACAAAGTGTTTACGTGACGACCTCCTCTTCGGACGGCAACAGTTCTGCGATATGCGGAAAGGAATCAAACATATGAGGGAACTGCATTGCCTCACCGAAACGGTCGTTGAAATCCTCTTCAAGAGCCAGTTCAACATATTCCACTTTCAGTGCCATCCGGTCGGCCTCTTTCCGCTTGTCCACATTAACCAGTACGATACGGGCCCCGTCCCCGGCGGCATTCCCGATAAATTCAACCTTCTCCAGGTCGCAATCCGGGTACATGCCGATGACCATGGCCTGCAATTTGTCAATATGGCTTCCAAAGGCGCCGGCGACGGCGAGGCGGTCGAATTTTTCTACCCCGAGTCTCCGTAGCATAATCTGACAGCCGGAGTAGAGGGCGCCCTTGGCAAGTTGAATGGCCCGGACGTCCTTCTGGTTGACGACGATGTCCTCGTCAATGGCCGTTTCATGTTTCCAGGCAAGGACATATTCCGCCAGGTTGTTGCTGTCTCTGCGCAACCGGGGTGTATCCAGGTCCATGTTGACCTGCCCGTTTTTACGAATAAGTCTGGCTTTGAACATCTCGGCGATGGCATCGATAATCGCCGAACCGCAAATCCCCGTTGCGCCCATCTTGGCTTTCCCGTCACTCCATTGATCGTTTCCGATTACCTGGTAAGTGGGCTCCAGGGTTTCTTTGTCAATCCGGATTCGTTCAATGGCCCCGGGTGCAGCACGGATCCCGAAAGCGATCTGGGCGCCTTCCAGGGCCGGTCCAGTGGCGCAGGAACAGGAGATCAACTTCTCCCGGTTCCCGAAAACGAGCTCACCGTTGGTCCCGATATCGATGAGTAGGGTCATCTCCTTGCGTTTGTGCGGTGTATCCGCGATGAGGCAGCCCATGTTATCCGCACCGACAAATCCGGCCTCAATAGGCAGGACATGGATGTTCCCGGCCGGGAGGATTTTCAACCCGAACCGTTCCGCCTTAATATCGGTGGATCTGTGAAGCGCCGGTGCAAAGGGCGCCACACCCATGTACTCCGGGTTGATGCCGAGCAGGATATGGTGCATCGCCGTGTTCCCCACGAGAGTCATCTCACTGATGTCTTGGGGTGCAATGCCGATCTTCTTGCTCGACTTTTTAATAATGGTGTTCAGTCCCTTGATAATCGTATCCTGCAGTTCCTTCAATCCCGTTTCCTCATTCAGCATACAGTAAGTAATCCGGGACATGACATCTTCCCCGTAACGGACCTGGGGGTTCATCATTGATTCCGTGGCCAGGACCTCACCGGTGTTCAAGTCTGTAAGATAACCGGCCACCGTTGTTGTGCCGATGTCGACAGCCAACCCGATATTGGTTTCCACCTTTCCCTGTTCGACACGGATGATTTCCTTCTGCTGCCAGACCGTGACCGTTATCTTCCAGTCTCCGTTTCGGAGTGCATCGGGCAAGGACTGCAAGGCGCGATAATCGATGGTGAGCTTTTTCAAACCATGCGCTTCGGCGAGTGCCTGGTCCAGTCGTTCCAGGTCCCCCAGAGGATCGTCCAACGTCGGCTCCGGCAGTTCTACGTAATATTTCCGCACGGCAGGCTTGATCTTGACATTAATCTTGCCAGCGGCTTTGCTGACGATCTGCTTTGCTGTGCGGCTGGCTTCCGGGACAAAGACCAGGACATCCCCGTGGACCGTTGTCGAACAGGCCAGCCGAATGTTTTCCGCGGACTCCTTCTTCTTGAGGGTCTTGATTTCCTTCTCGTCCATGTCCCCAAGATGGTCCATGGAGGAGGTGATCCCCTCTTTGGGGTATTCGCCTTCCATAATCTTGACCCGACATTTTCCGCAGACCAGGTGTTCGCCGCAGACCGCCTCGATCCCGACCCCCAGCTTGCGCGCTGCTTCCAGGATGGTCGTGCCTTCCGAAACGCTTTCCCGCCGCCCGGAGGGTTGAAAAATAACGGTATGTTTCATAAGAACATCCTTCTCCTTCCTCACAGAAAATCACCACGTAATGGCATCCGCCATGACTCTGCTCGTTGTCCGAAAGGATCAGGCCGCCTGCACGAAACCGTGCAGGGGCCCTTTCCATTATGTTTTGCAGTTTTCCTATGCCGTTGCGATGCCTTTCCGGAGGGACTCCAGCATCTGCATCGCTTCCCGCAGGGCGTTGGGCGCATTATCCGCCGTAGTGTCGGCGCCGTATTCCTCCACGGTCTTTTCGCTGATCGGCGCTCCGCCGATCATGATTTTGACTTTCGGGTTTTTCTCCTTGATCCGGGGGATCAGTTTCTTCATCCCTACCATGGAGGTGGTCATCATGGCCGAAAGCATCACGATGTCGGAATCGGTTCGGAGCTGTTCATCGATGAATTTTTGCAGGGGGACATCCCGACCCAGGTCATGCACCGTCCATCCAGCCGATTCAAAGATGGCCTTGATGAGGTTTTTCCCAAGATCGTGTACATCGCCCTGCATGACGCCCAGCACCACCTGTCCTTTTGACCCGCCCGTTGACTTGATGTGGGGTTTAAGAATGTCGAGGGCTGCGTAGAGTGCCTTGGCACAGAGCAGTGTTTCCGGAACAAAATACTCGTGGCTGTCGAATTTGTCACTGACAACCTCCATGCCGCCGGCCAGGCCCTCCATGGTCATGGTGTAGGCATCGGCTCCCGCCTGGATCGCCTCCTCGGCCAGCTTCTTGGCGTCATCAATCTTGTAATTGATGACTGCATCCTGAAGCCCTTGGATCAGTTCTTTTTCTTTCTCTGGAGTAGCCATTGAGTTTCTCCTTATTGGTTTAATAAACGCCATATTTCTTGGCTGCATCGACAATGTACTTGGCATGAAGAAGTGGCGCGTTGGGCGGATATTCGCAACCGGTGGCGAGGATGAACCCGCCGCCTTTCTTGAAGATGTCGATCTCCGCCTTACATTCCTCTTCAATCTCTTCCGGATCACCAAGCATGGCGACCGGTCCCGGCGGAATCCAGCCGATGGTTGCAGCTACGTTCCCCCATTTTTCTTTGTGCTCCTCCCAGCTGTCGACGTCGTCGGCAACATAAGCGTGGGAAATGGCATGGGGTTTGCCCCATTCGATGACCTTGTCGAAATAGATCCCATTCCCACAATTGTGATGGCTGACCAGCGCTCCGGCATCACGGATGGCATCGCAGACCTTCTTGAGTGCCTTGCCTTCAAATTTCTCCCAGAGTGGCTTGCTCAGGATACTCTCGGAGGCATAGAGATTGTCATAGCAGACGGAATGTGCACCCGCTTCAACCTGCGCCAATGCGTATTCTTTCAGAACTTCATCCATGACCTCCAGTGCACCCATGACTTCTTCAGGGTATTCCATCAGGTCCATAAAGAACTTCTCCGGTCCTCGCATCATGCTCAGCGTGCCCAGGGAACCGTAAACGAACCCCACAATGGCGTGGGTCTGGCCGATCTCCTTGGATAGTCCGGCAATCATGTCAATAGATGCCTTCATCCGTTTTGACTTTCTCGGGTTGATCTTGCAGATTTTTTTATAATCTTCTTTCGGGTCTTTGATAAAGGGGTTGTCGTAATTGGGGTGTGCAGTGTCGAATTCGGGGAAGACCACTTCCTGCCCGAAGTCACCGGCCTCCACCGTGAGGTCGACCAGTGACACCAAACCATCGTAGCCCAGCAGTTTGATCGAATCGACATGCCCCTGCACCATGGCCTCGACATTCTCCATCCGGGACCATTCTCCATAAGTGATCCCGACCGTGCGACAGGTGGCGCCGCATACGAGTGGCGCCACCGGCACCCGGTCGGGCTCTTTGAACTGCAGGGTGGTAGCCACCCTTTCGAGTCCCGTCATCTCATCTTTTTGTGACATTTTCTCTCTCCTTATGGTTGAATGAATTTTTCAGGCCGCTTTCCGATAACCGGAAACCGGCCCACCCCCTGTCCCTCAGTCGAGCAGAATCAGACCACTCCAGATGATTTCCGTCTTCGGCGGCATGGCAAAGGGGAGTCCGGCATTGATGCAGGTCCGATACACATCAATCCCCACACCCTCCATGGAGGGTCTCGCTTCATAAGGCCGGCGACAGGCTTTCCCGGAACCGATGCCTACGCATTCAGGGCAGAGCATGCATTCACCTCCGATCAGCCCCAAAGCGTAGGGAAAACCCAGGGACATCGCCGTCCCTTCCACTTCGTTCACCAGCTTGTGCAACCGAATGGCTGCGATTTTCATCTCGTCCAGATCATGTAACGTTTCTTTCTCCTGCCCCTTCTTACCGGCCGGTGTGCCGGGGGCTGCCATGTACTGCCGAACGGCCTCCTGGTCGGCTTTTTCGATTTCGCCGGACAGAGAGGAACGCATTTGTACAAGTAACGCAGTGTCATAACGTTCCAATGTCTTGCGAAATTCCTCCACCGTCGGAAGATTGGGCGGACAGGTCAGACATCGGCCGTAGTGGGGGCAGAGGGGGATCTGACACTTCGCTCGGACCCGTTCGTCGACGACGACCTGCCGTGCGGAAAAGACCTTGGCACGGTAGGCGCCCAGTCCCTCTGCCTGTTGTTCCAGTTTCCGGATATTTAGTTGTACCGTTGTCTCATTCATTTGCTATGGCTGTAGAATTTGGGTTGATATCGCTTTGCGTCGAGCATGTCCTGATTCAGCATGCGGTGTTTCTTCTTCCAGCATTTGGGGCACATGTAGCGGGACTTGAAGCCACGGTCAGGACCGATATAACGCAGTTCCATGTGTGCTCTGCAGGTTTTGGTATCGCATTCCGGACAGATGTAATCAGCCTTCTTGCCGCACTTGTAACAAACCTCCATCTCATCACCTCCTTTCGCGTTCAGGTTGTCAGGCGTTTGTAGATCAACGGCAACTGGACCGGAAGTGCGTCCAGATGCTCAATAAGGGTGTAGTTGGCTTCGCCGTACATGTAGGGAAGATAATCCCGGCTTTTTTTGTCGACGGTAATGCAGAAAGAATTGATTCCCTTCCGTCGGCCTTCCCAGAGTGCCCGACGGGTATCTTCCACGGCATAATCGGCATCGCCGTAGTCGATGTCGTAGGGCCGTCCGTCGGAAAGGAGGATCAAGAGGCGGATACGCGATCCCTGGCGTTGCAGGAGTCCCGTGGCATGGCGGATCGCCGCCCCCAGTCGGGTCTGTTCCAGTGGACGAATGTTCTCGAAACGCATCTTGATGTCATTGGAAAAGGGCATGTCGAAATCACGGACAATGAAGAAGTCGACCTTGTCTCGGTAGTTTGTGGAAAATCCGTAGACCGCCCAGGCATCGCCGATACTCTCCAGGGCCTCCGCCATCAGGACCAATCCTTCCCGTTCCACATCGATAATCCGTTTTCCTGAGGGAAGGACGTCGCCTGTGGAATAACTCATGTCGACGAGAAAGGCCACGGAGACATCCCGCAGGTTCTTCTCCCGGCGGATATAAACCCGGTCCGAGGGGGTCTGGCCGGCTTTTCGTTCCACAATGGATTCAATCAGGGCATCGTAGTCAATGTCATCACCCCGTTCCTCCCGGAAAAACCGCTGGATCCGGTCGGGCCGCAGGAGCCCGAAATGACGACGCAGGAGACTGACGATCCCGTACTGTTCCTCAATCGTCCGGTTGTAAAAAACCGGGCTGGTCGCCGGCATATCCATCTCGCGCACACGGCACCATTCCTTTTTGTAATCATCGATCCCGCGATCCCATTCGTCATAATGTGCCGTTCTTCGAAGATTTCTTTCCGCTTCAATATCGGACAGGACCTGGAGCAAATACTCATAGAGGTCATCCATTTTCTCCGTATCGTCGAGGGCCCACGTCGGGGGTTCTGATTCCAATCCTCCCGATGCTTCGATCCGGTGCAGGGCCTCCTCCAATTCTTCTGAGAGGGTCTCACCCTTTTTTTCCTCCAGTCGTTCCGTCATGCGCAAGAGAAGGGTGGACATCCCTTTTCGACTCTTTTCGACCAGCTCGAAATCGAGCACTCCCCGGTAGACCAGCCGTTCCGGCATCTCCAGGCAAACATCCTTGTTTTTCAGCCCGGATTTTTCCAACCCCTTGCAGAGAGTGAGGGCCAACGCAAGGGTCTTCCGAGGGGAACATTGCGGATCCCGAACCTTGGGGAGGGCCTCTCGGAGAGAGACAACGAGTGGATCCTGCGTTGGCGGATTCTCCTCCTTGCCCGGTTCCAAACCGGTGAGAGAAGGACCTGCTTGGGTCTTGAAATTTTTTTGCAGTAAACGGTCGAGAAGTTCTTCCCGGTCTTTTGCGAGTCCGGGGAATGCCGATTCCATCCGGAAATCGACCCGTTCATCCTCCAGGAATTCAAATATTCCGCAAGCGAGGGACGGATCGTGGAATGTTTGCAGTTCTGCGAGATCGTCCGGGTTGAGGGTGAAGGTGTCAAAAAGGAGATGGGCCAGTTCGTGGGCCAGCGCTGATTTGTAGATTTTGAAATTCCATTCCCGATCTTCAAAGAGGGTGATTCGAGAAGGAAGATAGATCCGCGTCCCATCGGTGACAGAGAAGAAACGGCCGAGACCGGGGAGGTTGCGGTAGAAAAGGGCCGAGGAACGGATCAATACCCGTTCCCCGGTGAGAACTTCGGCATAGGAATGAAGGACAGAGTGGATATCGCTTAACTCCAGACCTTGTACCAGTCCCTCAACGCTTTTCCGGCTTTTCCCGGTTTGCAGGGAGAAGAAGGATTCTTCCGGATTCTCCTGTTGCTCAAGATCGGCCAGGCCTTCGTGGACCCATTTGTCCAGATCATGGATCGAAAGGCGGGCGAGGAGCTGGGGGGAGGAACGGAAATACTGAATGGCGAGTTCCACCTTGGTGTCCTTGCCGGCACGGGCGCCCATGGCCAGAAGGCTGTGGGCATTGTGTACGCTTTTCAGACGAGGGCTTTTTTCAATCAGAAGGAGACCGAGCTGTGCCCAGGGTTCCATTTCGCAGGGGTCGATCTTCTGCAGCACTTCAGGGCTGGCAAGGAAAAATTCCTTGGCGGCCTTCCAGGAGCCTTTTGCAATCTCCTGTCCCAGGAGGGCCCATTGCTCCAGGCCCGCCGTTCCCAGCCGCTCCAGGACCTTCGGCGTAGCGTCAAAGAATTGCAGTGCCGCGTCCTGATCAATCTCTGCCAGATCATGACCATGTTGCAACCAGGAGGATATCACGGCCGGTTCCATGGCGGTGAGGTCCGGCAGCTTTTTCAGTGCCGTCGCCGAAACACTCCATTTGGCCTTCCCCATGGCTAGAACCCGTTGCAGGACTTCCCGACTGGTGGCCGGATCATCAATCGTGTGGAAAAGTGTATCGACCTTTCGAAGCAACCAGGTGGAGATGGACTCATCAAAGGGGGTGAAAAGATCGACAACCTGGAGGAATTCCTCAGTGCCCTCCTTGCCGAGGCTCGGCCGGACCTTTTCCAGCGCTGCTTCGACGGTTGTCGCGCCGATCTTTTCTTTCAGATTTTTTTCCAAGAGGCTCATGGAAACACTCACACGATGGAGGAGACGATCTCCTCCAGGACTTTTTTGATTTCAGGATCATCCGTGACCGGATTGATGAGGGCCACGGAACAGGCCCGTCGTGGTTCAACGCCACGCTGCAGCAGGACTCCGGCGTAGATCAGGAGGCGTGTTGAAACGCCTTCATCGAGACCGCGGTTCTTCATGCTGCGCAGTTTTTCCGCAATTTTTCTCAGGTCCGAGGCCTCCCGTGCGCCGATTCCGCTCTCCCGCATCAGGATCTCTTCCTCAAGGGCTGCAGAAGGGTAGTCGAATTCGATGGAGATGAATCTCTGTTTCGTACTCTGCTTCAGGTCCTTCAGGACGGTCTGGTATCCGGGATTGTAGGAAATGGCGACGACAAAATTGTCCACCGCCTCCAGTATCTGCCCCCGCTTCTCCAGTGGCAGGATCCGCCGGTCGTCGGTCAGCGGGTGAATTACGACGGTTGTATCTTTCCGTGCCTCCACGATCTCATCGAGATAACAGATCCCGCCATGTTTGACGGCCAGGGTCAGGGGGCCGTCCTGCCACCGCGTCGTGTTTCCGTCCAGCAGGTAGCGTCCCACCAGGTCGCTGGTGGTCAGGTCTTCGTGACAGGCTATCGTGATCAAGGGGAGGTTCATCTTGTAGGCCATATAGGATAGGAAACGGGTTTTCCCGCAGCCGGTGGGTCCTTTGAGCATCAGGGGGAGCTTGTTTTCGAAAGCGATTTCAAAGAGCCGGACCTCGTCCTGGATCGGGAGGTAGAAAGGTTCTTCCTCGATCCGATAATCCTGCATGTTCTTCTCAATGATTTCCTGGTGGGTGAGTTCCGCCATGTTGGCTCCTTTATTCGGTTTCCACGTTCGGCGCCTGGATCTTTATTAATCCGTATTGCAAAAAGACCGTTTCCATGGCTTTTTCCGTGGTCTGTTGCACGGTTTTTCCATCGAGTCCGCAGATGACGGCATTGACGGTCACTTTGATACGTTCAACGGGGGCGCCCTCACGGCCCTCCACGGTCACATCCTCCGGGGTTCCCACCGTATCGGCGTACAAGAATCCATTTGCATGTTTGATCCAGGCCTTGACATGGCCGACATCCTTTGCCCCGGCGTCAAAACAGGCATCGGAAATTGATGTCATCATTCTGCCTGCAATCTCCCGGAGTTCCGTTGCGTCGAGAGGCTCTTCCCGATGCAGGGTCCACTCCATCCCGCAACTCTGAATTTCCTGGTGGACCGGGTTAACCGGTCCGGGAATTTCCCGGATCATCATGACACCGTGATTTCCATTTCTACGATAGCATGCAACAAGCGGGGGATTCCTTCACTGGTCCGGGTGGAAAGCCTGACCACCTCCGCCGTTGCGTTGATTTTTCTCATCGCCTCCGTCGCCTGCTCCAATGACTCTTCCGTGGCCCGGTCTACTTTGCTGAGCGCGATCAATTCTGCATCCCGGACCTGGGTGGCGACGAGTCGTTTTAGAGTGTCATAGGTAAGGAGCTTCTCCATTCGGGTGACATCGAACAAAACCACCGTGGGGCCGAAGGTGATCGGCAGTTTTTCAGAATTGAGCTGTGCCGCATACCGGATGGCGTTGGGTACGGCGATCCCCGTGGGTTCAATAAGAATCAAGTCGGGATGGAGATTCTTCTCCAACAGGCGCAACGTTGTCCGCATACTCCCTGCCATCTGGCAGCAGATGCAGCCACCGCCCATATCCTTGACAGTGAGACCGTATTCTTCCATGACTTTGCCGTCGACCGGAATTTCTCCCACATCGTTGACGAGGATGGCGACTTTTTTCCCACTCTCCGACAGATGCCGGCTGAGAGCGATAATCAGCGTTGTTTTCCCGGAGCCGAGATACCCGGCAATCTGGACAAGTCTCATCTTTTTCCTATGACACGGATTTGAGTTCCGTCATTAATTCTTCCATATTTTCCTTGGGGACTTCGGGCCATAAATCACAGCCCGGCCAGACGGCGCTGGCCCCGCCCTGCAGGGCTTCCCGAACGGCCGGTCCCACATCTTTCGCCGCTCCCTGGTTCAACACCTTGATGGGGTCGAAATTTCCCAGGATGATGGCTTCCGAACCGAGTTTCTCCCGGCTGTCGGTGATGCAGTTTTTCTGATCCACACTGACGGCATCGGCGCCGCATTCGGCCATGTCCTCGATAATGGAGTTGGTATCGCCGCAGATGTGCAGGACGGAAGGACGGGGCATCTCGGCAATAATTCGAATCAGGTGCGCTTTGATCAGGCTTCGAAAACTCTTGGGGCTCAAAACATCGGAGGTTGCGCCCATTTCGCGGAGCGTCAGATAATCGGCGCCGGCATCTTTGTAGATCCGAAAGACCTGGATGATCAGATCGGAGATCTTTTCCAGCAGACGGCTGGTTTTTTCCGGTGCAATGAACGAATCTTCCAGAAGTTCATCCAATTCTACAACCTGTCCGGCAAGGGTAAAGGGCCCCAAGATGTACGTTCCGATCGCTACATTGTCCCCCAGATCCTCGCGGATCAGGCGAATGGCCTCCGTGACCACGGGAATGCGTCCGGCCTTTGAAAGATCTGCCGGAAAATGGATGTCTTCGGCTACCTTGATACACTTTTCCTTGACTGTCGGGTAGAGCAGGCCTTCCACTTCATCGTAATAGTTCATTTTCGAGCCAAGGACTTCGGCTTCGATACCCAAATCAAAGGGGACCACGGCGCATTCGAACCCGAACTCGTGGTACATGCCGGCGGCGGCCTTGGCCATCAAGACCGGATCCCGGTGGACCTTTGAAAAGTCGATGCCGTATTTGTCGAGGACCGGCGTGATAACATTTCCCATACCGCTGAAAACCGGCGGACGGTCGACCGACTCTCCTTGGAGGAATTTTAAAACCCGCTCTCTTGGTGTAATGGTATCCATAGACATGATGGCTCCTTTTTATTGAAATATGTTCGGGAAATTTGTGGCCTTGAACAGACCCTGTAATCACCCCCCCGGGTATCGAAAGACTTTGTTGCCGAGTTGTCGTTGAATGGATGCGTTTGAAAAGATGTGGTCTCTCCGGATGTCCCGGCAGGCCCGAAGAGAACCCCTTGATGTTATGCCGCAAAATTATATCTCTTTTTCTGTGGCTGACAATCGGGGGAACCCTGATCTTGGGGTAGGAAAACCCTTAAAAGATAAAGGTTATATTTATCAGAGAGTTATAAGGCTTTTGCGAGGCCTTTTTGATGGAAAAGTTGGTGTGTTCAGGAAACGTCGGGGATTCGGATTTTCTGCAGTTCCGTTCCGAGGACTACCAGACGACTCGTTCCGATCGGGTGCGGGTAGGGAGCGCAGTCGATCCCGTGGGAAGAGAGATCGAAGCGGAAGTTTCCCCGGTCGGTTTCCGCCAGGGCCTTGGCTCGCAGGATCGTGCCGTATTGCCCGTTCTTCAGGTCGGCAAAGAGTTTTTCCAGCAGGGGATGGGAAATCCCCGGAGAGATTTGCAGGGAAAGAGTCTCGCAGGCGAAGGGGTGTCCTCCGTGCTGAGGTGTGGACTTTTGCTGTGATACAACGGGCAGCCCATCTTTCAAGATTCCCCGGGTGGTTGACAGAATGAGTGCCTGTGGATTGAGCGCTTTGAGAAGTTCCCGGGTTTCACGCAGCCGTTCATCATCTGCCAGATCGATCTTGTTGATCACGAGGAGATCGGAGGTGGTGACCTGGTCCAGGAAAAAGGTCCCGTACATCTCCGAGGCATGGGCCTCGAGAAATTCCGTCACATCGATGATTCCCACCACCGTGACCGGCTGCAGGTGAAGGGTGTCGAGGGCTTCCACGACGCCGGACGGAGAGGCGATCCCGCTCGGTTCGATCAGGAGATGTTCCGGATTCCATTCCCGGAGGATCTTTTCGATCGTCGTGATCAGGTCGAATTTCAGAGTGCAGCAGACACATCCGCTGGGGAGTTCCATCACCTCCATCCCCCCGGCGGAGAGGATCTCCCCGTCGATACCGGTCTGGCCGAAGTCGTTGACCAGAACAACGGTTTTGCCGTCTTGCCCTTTGAGCTGATCCTGGATGAAACTGGTCTTGCCGGCGCCCAGCATTCC
Source organism: uncultured Nitrospirota bacterium (assembly GCA_964420895.1). Taxonomy (GTDB): domain Bacteria; phylum CG2-30-53-67; class CG2-30-53-67; order CG2-30-53-67; family CG2-30-53-67; genus JAADIO01. Next base: position 16,619 of record CAYQVN010000010.1, read on the forward strand.
GCAGACGATGGTGGTTTTCATGCGGTCAGACCCTGCCGGTGAGTTTGTAGTCCCGTGCATAGAGCTTGATGGCCCGGGCGATGACCCAGTCGAGGGTGACGTTGTTTTCCGAAGCGATCCGGATCAACAGGTCGACGGACTCCCTGTCGAGAAGGGCAGTGGGTTCAGGTGAGGGTGCCTCCTCTTCTTTGGCGGCAGGGCCTTGAGAAGAGAGATCTTCTGCAGCCGATTCCTCTCCTTTTTCAGCTTTCCCGGAGCGCTTCACGTGCTCCTGTTTCAAAAGGGTCATGAGTTGTCCCATGTCTCCGGCAAGGGTGGCCTTCTGGATATCCTCGGGGACGTCCAATGAGGCGGAGGGCTTTTCACCGGCTTGCGGCATTTCTCCGGCAGGTCCCCCGACCGGCATCATCCCGGACATTCCTGACATTCCCATCATCATCTTTGCCAGGTTCTGTGCCTGTTCATTCCCCTGGAATTCCTGTGACAGGTATTCATCGAGCTTCCCCTGTGTCATGGCCGCAGCCATCTTGTCGGCACTCAACATTTCCTCGTCGGCGGGCCCCCTTTTCGGGCCGAAGCCTTTCCGGGGTGGACGGGGGAGAGGCTTTTTCTTGTCCGTCATGGTTGATCTCCTTAGCTAAGTGGTTTGTCCTGTCCGGTCATCGCGCGGGGCTTCCCCGTAGTGATTTCCCGGCCCATGAATATTTTTGATCATGGAGGTGTCGAAAATTTCCTCTTTTGACAACATCCGATCAATATAGCCCAAACGTTTCAGTGCGCTGGCAAATCTTAAGGTACAAGTGATGTATCCTTCTGTCAACTGGGCACAATAACGGGGAGAGATCTTCAGGGTGTCAAGGACGAGCGATTCATCTATGAAACCGATATAGGAGGAGAGGACCCTCGCTGCTCCGTGCGGGTCGGTCCGGAGTGTTTCGGTAGCCTTCTCATGGAGTCGAAGAAATCGCCCCGTAACTTCTGCACTCTCTTTCAAAAAGGAGACATCCGCAACGATGCCGTAACTTGGATTTTCCGGCCAGAGAAGGTGTGGCGGGTAGAGGATCTTTCCCTCTCCGTAGTATGCCAGAGCGGCGGCCAGGGCCGGTGTCCCGAAGGCGCCGGCTACCTCCCCGCGGAACATGGCCTCCATGACTTCATCTGCCCAGGGGAAGTGGATCGTTGTCACCGCATCGGCCAGATGGAAACGATCGAGTGTGTCGGTCAGGATCACATCATGGATGGACCCGGTGCCGGGAACGCCGATCGTTTTTCCCCGAAATTGTTCCATGACCGGGCCGAGTTCGTGGGTGTCGGCAAAATCCCGATGGACGGCATTCCCGACGATTACCGTCCCTTCCATGTGTCCACCGGAGATGCACCGGATCGGGACGCCTGAAGCGATGCCGATCATGGCGGGAGGCAGGCCGATATAGGCCAGATCGATTTCGCTCTTTCGAAATGCCTCCACGATGGCGGGGCCGGTGCCGAATAGTTTCCATTCCACGTCCACACCGAGGCACGCCGTAGTTTCGGGATCCGCCATCAGCAGGATGGATGTGTGATAGAAGGTGGAGAGATGTCCGATCCGGAGTTGCATGGTCCTCCCGGGTGACCGTTATGGTAGTCCCTCTTTGGATATGTACTCTAACATAAAGTGGAAGCGATTGCGAAGGCCTCTTTTTCGCTGGGTTCT
>CAYQVN010000010.1:18411-20462 GCA_964420895.1 uncultured Nitrospirota bacterium
AAGAGAAGGTGGAGTGGAATCGCTTCGATGGTTGTCCTTATCTTTTTTCTCTTCTCTGTTCCGGCGGTATACGGCGGTGCGGGATACGATACGAATCCCCCCTTCGGATTCGACCAGCTGCAATCGAAGACCCTCAAAACGGGGGGGTTCTTCGGGAAGCGGGTGCAGGTCTATGAACCGAAAAACCCCTTCAACATCTTTATCAATTACGAATTGGGCATGCACTGTGTCGGATTCAATATGACCTACTGCTGCATCATTCCTCCCTACAACAGCATCCAGGCGCAGGCCGTCCAGTCGGAGAGTGGGGACAATCCTCCCCGCCTGTTGTCCCCCGAGGATCACGTCAAGCTTTCCTATTCCGTCAAGGACAACAGCTACAGCGAAGGCAACAAGATGAGCTACTGGGGCGTTCCCAAGGATGTCAACGGAAATGCCCGGATGGATGATCCCGGAGACAATATTGCGAACTATGTTTGGACCCACCTTTTTATCTATAAAGATCTGGAAGGTACGATCCCGGAGGACTGGTCCCCGAAACAGCGGCTCCATGTGGGTAAGGAGATCCAGGTCCCTGTCGATTCCGGTCCCAGCGGGAAGCACATGTCCGGAGGGTACATGGATTATGCAGGAAAGGATGGCGGAAATGTTGTCTTTACCGATACCCTGATCCCGGCCGTGCAGAACGTCCCGCTCAAATTAACGGCATCATATGTCTGGGATGCACTCGGCCTTCCCCTGACGGCTTTCAATGACAGCCGGCTAACCAAGGCGATGCGTACGATTACCAATCATGATTTTCAGCCTTATCAGTATTCTGTTGCGCAACTCCATGACGACACCGGAAAGCCGATGGAGGTGAACGGCCAGGTTGTGGAGTTTTTCGGGACCAATCCCGTGGACATTCCCAACTGTTACGCCTGCCATTCCGGAGAAGGTCCGGCAGCCATCCGCGCCAGGAAGGCGGGATTGACCCACTTTGATGAAGAATATCAATACCGGAAGAGCCACTATCCGGACATCTCCGACTACATGGCCCGTTTCTCCCAGGCGGCGATCAATATCCTGGAACTCCATGACAAGGCACACGGAACGCAGTTCCTGAAGGAATACAATAAAGATGCATCCACCCATCGTCTCGGTTCCGTCGGCCCGGTAAACTGCACCGACTGCCACGGCGACAATATCTCCGGGAACCTGCAGGAGCCTCGCCCTAATGTGACCGGCTATAAAGCCGTAAAGGCGCCTCCACTGACCGAGGCGATTCATGCCACTCATCTTGCAGTGATTCCCATGGGGGACAAGGCCGGTCGGACCCAGAGCTGCCAGGCCTGTCACCCTACCCACTGGCAGGATGAAAAGATGAATGACTTTGCGACCAATTCCTATCAAATCATTGATGACGAGGGGAATCCCCGCTTTTCCGAAGACGATCAACGGTCCGCCGGAGGCGGATGTTACCTGAGACGGGACGCCCACGCCAATCCCGATGCCCAGCCGCCTTTTTTCCTGAACGACATCGGACGGTGGTATTTGGACAATGTAAGCCGGAAAGATGCAGAGGGAAAAACCATTCGGGAAAGGCGTGGGCTGACCTGTACCAACTGTCACAACCAGTTGACGCAGGATCTTTATGTTGCTGATAATCTGACCGATGTGGTGAGCCAGACGGGTAAGACCCTGCGGAATCGGTCCATCAATGAGGTGATCGAGGCGGTGGCCGGTGGCGATGCCGCAAAGTTCCGCGATATCTATGCCGACCCGAAAGTGAATGCCGAAGGGAATCCTCTCGTGGGGTTCTATCGTAACCACACGGGAGCCACGCTGGTCAAAGCGTCGAAGGACGCAGCGGGGAACCTGAAGCTTGCCCCATGGAACGCAGCGGAAGGGGATGCCGTTCCCTATGACGGCGCCTCGGCGGGGAAGGACTGGTGGCTCGCTGCCTCCGAACCCCACTGTGCCAACTGCCACGCCGCACCCTTTGTAGAGAGTGAAGGAGGCCCATATTTTCCTGTTGATCAGCCGGACGAGTATTCCCGCTATCCATAACG
>CAYQVN010000011.1:0-6878 GCA_964420895.1 uncultured Nitrospirota bacterium
GTGTCGACGCCGGTCAGGGCCCGGACCAGGGCGGTCTTCCCGTGGTCAACATGTCCAGCCGTTCCTAATATGAGATGTTTCATAAGATCAGTTTCCGGGAATCAGCCCCTTCAAATCCCCCCTACCCCCCCTTCAAGAAGGGGGGTACAAAGCTTGGGAAGTTCAGATCCATCTCCCACCTACTCCCCCTTTGGCAAAGGGGGGAACAAAATAGATCCCTGCCGGCCTTCCCTTTGTGAAGGGGAGACAAAATCGATCCCTGTCGGCCTCCCCCTTTGTAAAGGGGGACTGAGGGGGATTTGCCTATGTTTTTTCATGTCCTTCATGGTGCTCGCTTTTCGCTTTTGCCTTCGATCCGGCCTTTCTCCGTGTCCTCCATTCTCCGTGGTCAATCGTTTTCACTTTTGACTTTGATTTTCACCGTGTTCCGTGGTGATCTGCTTTTTACCTTTAACTTTGTGCCTCTGTGCCTTTCCCCCTCTATATGCCTGCCCGTTACATACCGTCAAAAAAAGATCATACATTTTTTGACTTTACTTTGAGACGATTAAATGATATAAAATACTAATAAAACAATACATTACCATTCAATTTCCAACTCAACAGCGTTTGATCATAACATAATAGTATTCACTATTTTGGCGTCATACAAACGGCTATACAGAGTCGATCGAAGCTGAAAAAAAGAAACAAGGCATTGATATATAAGCAGAAGTTTGCCGGATTATAACCGAATCCACATCGTTTGTAAACAGAATCACGACCTGAGTGCCTGGGAAAAAAAGCACAACAAAAGAAAAAAAGAATCCAACACCCCCGTGAAGCATCGGGGGACTTCATTTATCACGGTCATCCTGACTGAGCCACTTGATGTCCGACTGAGGTGGAGACTCTATACATGAGTCTAGTCGGGAATTTAGTCGATCTTCCCCTGACAGATATCTTCCAGATCGTCACGCTGAGCAAGAGGACGGGTGTCCTCAAGATCGCGTCGGCGGAGCATCCGGAACAGAAGGCCGCAATCACCTTCCTGGAAGGGAATATCATCAAGGCCTCTTCCTCCCCGAACCGGACCCCTCTCGGCGCCTTTCTCGTTCAAAAAGGGATGATTACCCAAGAACAGAGAGACGCCGCCCTCGTCATCCAGCAAGAGGCAACGCAGGAACTGCTTGGAACCGTGCTGGTACGTAAACTGATCGTGCCCAGGGAAGAGATGGAAGCGGTTCTGGCCGAATATATTCAGCATGTCATCCTCAGTCTGCTGAAATGGGATGAAGGACACTTTGAGTTCGAACTCCTCTCCTCAAGGGATGATGTCCTCCCTCCGGAACACCCGGATATCGTATTGCAGGACGGTATACCGACACAGCACCTGATCATAGAATGTCTCCGCCTGATGGATGAAGAAAAGCACCATGGGACTCACGCCGACCCGGAGAAAAAAGGCCCCATCGGTTTTGCCTCTCTCATGGAGGACTCTCCGGTCTCCCTTTCCGAACCGGAAGCGCCCCCGCCCCCCGCAGACGGTCACCCCGAGGGACTCTGGGAATCGATCCAGGATGAGATCGACACGGCCGAAGAGGAAATCGAGAATGATCTTATTGCAACACCGGGATCGATCCCGGATCCGGAACCCGAACCGACTCCCCCTTCGGAGAAGAAGGATCTCGACTTTCTGGAAGAATTGATCCTGGAAGTCGGTGACAAGGTGGAACTCCCGGAAACGGAACCGGAAGCGGAACAAAAGGAGATTGCCAGTCTCAAGTCAATGGTGGAAGAATTGAAGGGGCCGAGCAGTCTCTCGGAAGTCCTTCTGCTGATCCTCCGCTACGCCGCGGAATTTGTCGGTCGCGCCGCTCTTTTTGTCGTCCGGGAAGAGGAGATCCGTGGCTTCGGTCAGTTCGGACTCCCCGGCGATGACAACAAGGCCAATGACCGGATCCGGAGCCTCAGAATCCCCACCGACGAAGACTCGATCCTTACGGCGGCCATTCACCGCCGGGCCCGGGTCGTAGAACCCCTGACGGGGGAGACCCGCTGGAATGCGATCCTCCTTGAGACCCTCAGCGGCGACAAACCGAAAGAATCCCTCGTCATTCCGGTAAACAGCGGCAACGAGACCCTGGCCCTTCTCTACGGCGATAACGGGGAGACACAGAAACCGATCGGTGACATTGAAGCACTGGAGATCTTTATTATCCAGGCCGGCATGGTCCTGGACCGTTCCCACCTGGAGCGGAAACTGCACGATATTCAGCGGCATTGACCGTTCACCCAACGTAAAGGAGTGACCATCCGTGTATCCGTCCATATTGATCGTCGAAGATTCATCTACGATGCGGGCGCTCATTGCCTCCACTCTGGAGGACCTCGGAGACTACGAGATCACCGAGGCGGCCAGCGGATTTGAAGCGCTCAAGATCCTGCCGGCCCGGCAGTTCGATCTGATTATCACCGACATCAACATGCCGGACATCAACGGGCTGGAACTGGTCAACTTCGTCAAGAAACACCCGACCTACAGTGAAACACCGCTCATTATCGTCACCACCGAGAAGAGCGCAGAAGACCGAAAAAAAGGGATGGCCCTGGGAGCCGACACCTATATCACCAAACCCTTTGACGCCGAAGACCTTCAGTCCGCCGTCAAGGCGTTACTGAACAAGGAAACGCACTCATCATGATGGATCAAAGTCAGGAAAAAGCCACCGTCGAATTCCTCACCGAAGGCGAAGAGATCCTCGAAGGAATCGGAAGTAATCTCGTTCACCTCGAAGAGGGGATCGGTTCCGCCCGGATCAATCCGGAGATCATCAACGGGATCTTCCGGGGGGCCCATTCCTTAAAAGGTCTCTCCGGAATGCTCGGTTTCACCAAGGTCTCCGACCTCAGCCACAACCTGGAGAACATGCTCGACAGTCTGCGTCTCGGCAAGCTCAAACTGACGCCTGCCGTCCTCGACTGCCTATTTGAGAGTCTCGACACCCTGAACCGGTTGATCCTCAAGATCGGGGAAGAGGGGAATGATGACCTTCCCATCGATGAGGCCCTTTCACGGATCGAGGCTGTCCTGAACGGCGACGCAGAAGGGAAAGAAGAGACAGCATCGCCTCTGGCGGCCTGCAACATTTCGCCTTCCATCATCGAGGTCCTGACGGAATATGAAGAACACCGTCTCCTGGCAAATATCGAGCAGGGAGACCACCTCTACAAGATCCGGATCGCCTTTGACCTCTCCACCTTCGATCAGGACCTGCAGAATCTTACTGCCGGCCTCTCGGAGATCGGAGAGATCATCACAACCCTTCCCAGCACCGGCGACAGTCCGGAGTCGGGCATCCAGTTCACTCTGATTGTCGGCTCACAGGAAGCGCCGGAAAAGGTGGGATCCGTGATTGCCGCCTTTGAGTCCGCCCATCTCGAAGAGATCGACTATGCATCACCGGAAAACAGCGACACCTCCGGCGCCGATGAAAAGGTGGAAACCGCCCAGCAGGGGGAAAACGACAACTTCGTCAGTGACATCAAAGGCCTGACCCGAACGGTCCGTGTCGACATCACCAAACTCGACAACCTGATGAACGTGGTGGGGGAACTGATCCAGAGCAAGGATATCCTGAAGTCCAATGTAAAAATCCTCCGGCAGGCCGAGATCCAGGCCGGCCTGGCCAATACCTTTCACCAGGCCACGGAAACCCTGGAACGGAAACTTGCGGAACTTCAAAACGGGGTCCTCGAAGTCCGGATGATCCCCATCGGCCAGATTTTCAACCGCCTCAACCGGATCGTCCGGAAACTCTCCCGGGAGTCGGGGAAGCAGATCCGGTTCGTCACCTCGGGCGAAGAGACGGAACTCGACAAGATGGTCATTGAGGAACTGGCCGACCCTCTGATGCATATCATCCGGAATGCCATCGATCACGGCATTGAATCCCCCGAGGTTCGGAAGGCACAGGAAAAACCAAAGGAAGGGACTATTGAACTAACGGCGTACCAGGAGGGGAACCACGTCATCATCGAGGTTGAGGAAGACGGCGCCGGTATCGATATCGCACGGATTCAGCAAAAGGCAATCGACAAAGGACTGATCGAGTCAGGAGAATCCCTCAACGAAGAGGAAGCCTTGAACTTGATCTTTCTGCCCGGCTTCTCCACGGCCGAACAGGTGAGCGAGGTCTCCGGGCGGGGCGTCGGCATGGACGTAGCGAAAAAGAACATCACCACCCTGGGGGGGATGATCGACATTGAAACGGAACTCGGCGAAGGAAGCCTTTTTACGATCACCCTGCCCATTACCCTGGCCATCATCCAGGCCCTGATCGTCCGGTGTGCTGATCAGGTCTTTGCCATCCCTTTGAATGCCGTCACGGAAAACCTGATCATCCCCCAAGACATGATCCGAACGATTGAGCGACGAGCGGTCATCAAGCTCCGGGATCGGACCCTCCCCCTGATCCGTCTTCAGGAGGCCTTCCGGCTTCCCGCGAGTGACGACACCCCTCGGGATAAGTCGCATATCGTTGTGGCGGGCCTTGCCGAAAAGAAGATCGGGATCATCGTGGATGATTTCATCGATAAGCAGGAGATTGTCATCAAGTCTGTCGGTCAAACCCTGAAAGGGATTCCCGGCATTGCAGGTGCGACGGAACTGGGAGACAAACGGGCCGTACTGGTCCTCGACGTGGGCGCCCTCATTGAGGAAACCACACAGAAGGCAGTTGCCGAATGACGGAACCGAAAGAAAAAGCCGCCATCCTGATTGTAGACGATTCCGAAGTGATCCGGAACCGGATCCGGAAGGTCCTGCAGACGGAAAAAGACCTGCCCCTGGTCTTTGTCGAAGCGGAAGACGGAATCATCGGATATAAGGCGCTTCTAAAACAAAAGATTGATCTGGTCATCTGTGACCTGATCATGCCTCAGATCGACGGGTACAAGCTGATGGAGTTGATCAAAAACCATCCGGAACTGAAGAACATCCCGATCATCATGCTCACGGCTGAGGGGGAACAGAAGAAGAAGAACCGGGCGCTGGAAAAAGGGGCCAGCGACTACCTGACCAAACCCTTTGACGACGCCGAACTGCTGGCCCGGGTTCGGATGCACCTGAAGCTGAAATTGCTCCAGGATGAGTTGAAGGAAGCCAATCAGCGGCTGACGAATCTTTCCAACACCGATGCACTGACGGAGATCTACAACCGCCGGTACCTGATGAACACCATGGTTCATGAGATCCTCCGGGCGAATCGATATCACACGCCCCTCTCTTTCCTCATTATGGATCTCGATGACTTCAAGAAATTGAACGACTCTTATGGTCATCAGGCCGGAGACCAGATCCTCCGGGAGGTCTGTAAACGGATGAATGCGATCCTGCGTCGAACCGATGTCTTCGCCCGTTACGGAGGGGAGGAGTTCGCTCTCCTCATGACCCAGACCCCCCTTTCCAACGCGGAAAAGGCCGCCGATAAGCTCCGGCAGGTCATTGCAGAGGCCCCTTTCACACTTCAGGGAAAAACCGTCGATGTGACCCTGAGCTGCGGCCTCTCCTGTTTTGTCGACGGCGAGATTGACACCATCGACGCTATGATCATGGCCGCCGACCGTGCCCTCTACCGTGCCAAGAGAGAGGGGAAAAACCGGGTCATCGTCTCCGAAGAATGCCTGGAGAATACGCCCCTAAAGGAATAAGAGGAAACCATGAACCAGGAAGATCCGCAAAATATCCTGACGGAAGAACAGCCCCCCCCGCAGGGGGAAGAAAAGATGGGAACCGCGGTAGAAGAAGAATCCCTGGAACTGATGGGTTTCAAACTCGCCGATGAAGAATACGCCATCGACATCATGCAGATCAAGGAGATTACTATTCCCGGGGCATTGACCCCGATTCCCCGTGCACCGGAGTACATCCTGGGGATACTTTCCCTCCGGGGAAGCATTCTGCCTGTCTTCGATGCCAAGAAGAAGATCGGTCTTCCGTCGGGGGAACGGACCGACCGGACCCGGATTATCGTCGTCAAACATCATGGTGAAGAGGTGGGGATCCTCGTGGACGATATCACGAGCGCAGCCCGGATCTCCGTACCGGCAATCGAACCTCCGCCTCCCGTGCTCAAGGGGGTGGAAGCAGAATACATCTCCGGCGTCGGGAGGATGGACGACCGGATGATGATCATCATGAATATCGAAGAGATCTGCCGGGTGGAGGAAACAATTTCCGGCTGACCATTTCTATCGGACAAAACCCATCGATGGGGGGAGCAACATCGGATGGGAGGCAACCGGCGGAAGATCTATAGAAGGGAGGTGATGCCCACTTGCCGGGGGAATCGGCAGTTTGTCCATTGATTTGAATCTACTTTTATTCTAAATGGAGGATGGGTCATGACCAAAAAATGGTGCTTTGTGCTGATCACTGCAATTCTTTTTCTCTCCCCGATGCGAGCCTTTGCAGATGCCATCGGTGACCTCAAGCGCGAAGTGGAAGGACTCAAGACCAAGATCGAACTGATCGAGGCCCAGGATGAAGAAACATCGAGCCAGTTTTCCAATCTCGTTGACATCAGTGGTTATGCCGACGGGGAATTCAAACTGACCGACAAGGAGACCGCCGATACCCGGAGTGAGTTCAGGGTCCATCACCTCTCCCTCTTCTTCATCAAGCAGGTGAGCGAAAAGTGGCGTGTCTTCTCCGAGGTTGAATTCGAGGACGCACCGAACCTCGAAGGAGACGGCACAGACATGACGAAAACAGCAGGAAAGGTCTTCGTCGAGGTCTTTACTATTGAATACAGCCACAACCCCTTCGCTAACTTCCGCCTCGGTCGTTTCCTGAACCCCGGCGGGATCTGGAACGTGGAACACTACCCCCCCTTCGT
>CAYQVN010000011.1:6978-20297 GCA_964420895.1 uncultured Nitrospirota bacterium
CCGCCGATGAACACTACACAAAGACGCTATTCTCCGTCGCGGTCTACCTGGGGAACTAAGGTCATGAGACAACAAAGCATCCTGTCAAATAACAATCTCTCAGGAGGGGATACCATGCAGAAGAAGTGCAGAAAGAATATATTCAAGAAAACGGTCATCATGGGACTCATGACCATTACTGCCTTGGGATTTTCTCTCTTTTCCACGGCCCTTGCCAATGCGGGCGAGGCCGTCGTGGTCATTGTCAGCGCCAACAATCCCGTGAAAGCGCTTTCCGTGGAGCAGGTTCATAAATTTTACGAAAACGATATCGTCAACTGGTCCAACGGCAAGAAAGTCGTCCTCTACGATCTTCGAACCAAGGATGAGGCACGGGCAAAGTTCTCCGAAGCGGTTCTGGGGAAAGAGCCGTCCAAGGTCGCCATGGAGTGGGCCAACAGGAAGATCACCAACACGGCCAAGAATCCTCCCCGGACGGTCCGGTCGGCGATCCTCATGCAGGAGCGGGTGGCAAAGGACCCCAATGCCATCGGCTATCTATTGAAAAGTGACGTAAAGAGCAGCAAGGTCAAGATCGTCACCACCATTGAATAAACACTGGGACGCTAAGTATGGCGGTTTGCAGTCTCCCGGATGCAGCCCGCCGGTATTTTTTTCGCGAGCAAGACTAGGGAGTAATTCATGAACGGATGGATCGACTTTAGACAGAGGGTCAATCCCTTGAGAACCCTCAAGGGAAAGGTAACACTCCTGGCGCTGGCGGCCATGATCATGGTCGCCGCCATGATATCTCTTTCCGGCTGGCTGGGAAACAAACAGCTCATCTCCGAGATGCGGACCAGTGCAATCACGAACGACCGGACCCTCTTTGATACGATCCTGAATACGCAGTACCAGCAGTTACAGCACAAACTCGACCTCGTCGTCCTTCGACTGGAGGATGTGTTAACCGCCTTCCAGGAGCAGGATCGGGAAAACCTTGAGATCAACGCCGTACCCGCCTTTCAGTTGATGCAGTCGCAAGCGAACTTTTCCAGGCTGACCTTCTACCTGGACCCCGGTGTTGTCCTGTTCCGTGCTCACGACCCGGCCCGTTTCGGTGACAGTGCACTGGAAGAACGGCCCTTGGTCCGGGAGGTATTTCGGGAGAAAAAACCTCTTTCCGGAATCGAACTGGAGGGGAACCGGGCCTACCTCTATGTGCTCCAGCCGGTCTACCGGGAGGGGGAATTTCTGGGCGTTGTCGAGGCCGGTGGAAACATTCTGCCCTTTCTGGAAGAGATGAAAAGCAACTTTCATTACGAGGCCGGCATCCTCCTCCGAAAGGAGGTCTCAGGGAACGCTAAGGGGACCCGCCTTTCCAACGGAATGCTGGTCCAGGCAAGCACCAACGAAAATCTCCTTTTGCAGTCGACCAAGAACATAGACCTGAATGTCGGTCTGGAGGAGGCGAGCCGGTGGACCCATCCCGATGGCGAACGCACGCTGGAAACCACCTTGCTGCCCCTGAATGACTTCAGTGGGAAAAGGATCGGCGTGATCACGCTCACTTCGGACAACACGGTCTTTGCCGACACCCTGTCCCGGACCCTGAAGAGATCTGTAATGATCGCCCTCCTCGGATTCCTCCTGGCAACGGGGCTGATCTTTCTCAGCCTCCGGAAGAATTTTCAACCTCTCGGGACGATGGTCGAACTGTTGAAGGATATCGCTGACGGAGAGGGAGACCTGACCCGCCGGATCGAAGTCAAATCCCACGAAGAGATCCGGGACCTCTCGAACTGGATGAACACATTCATTGAAAATATTCAAACCATCGTGAGCAAGATCAAAGAAACGATGGTCACCGTTTCGGGTTCCTCCACTCAGATGATTCTCAGCACCGATAAGGTTGCTTCCGGGGCAAAGGAGCAGAATAGCGCCATCAGCGAAATCGCCCAGGTCATGGACGACATGGACAAGATGAACCGGGAGGTCTTCGAGAACACGACAACCCTGGCAAAAAGCACAGAAGAGGCCTCTTCATCCATCATGGAAATGAGCGCGTCCATCGATGAAGTAGCGGAAAACACGAAAGATACCTCCCGGGCGATTGATGAAAGCGCCGCTTCCATTGTTCAGATGCTGCAGTCCGTCAATGAGATTTCCGCAAGCATCGACTCCCTTTCGGCCGGCGCCGAACAAACCTCCTCTTCGACGGAGCAGATTGCACGGGCCATTCTCGAAGTGGAAAAAAATGCCCAGGAATCGCTTGCCATGTCGCAAGAAGCCGCAGCCAAGGCAAAAGACGGGATGGTCGTCGTAGGGAAAACCCAGGCCGGCATGGAAAAAATTAATGAGACCTTCGATGAAACCTCTAAGGTTATTACGCGACTGGGAGAACGATCGGTGGCCATCGGCAAGATCCTCAAGGTCATCGATGAAGTCGCCGACCAGACCAACCTGCTGGCCCTGAATGCCGCCATCATCGCCGCCCAGGCCGGGGAACACGGGAAAGGGTTTGCCGTCGTCGCCGACGAAATCAAGGCGTTGGCGGAACGTTCCGCCCGTTCAACCCGTGACATTGCCGAAGTCATCAAGAGCGTCCAGAAAGAGGCCGGCGAGGCAGTCAATGCAATGGAGATCAGTTCCTCCTCCATCACGGAAGGGATGGAACTGTCACAGAAAGCCGGGGAGGCCCTGCAGGAGATTGTACGGAGTGTCGATCGGTCGAGCAGCAGCATCGAGGAGATTGCCCGGGCCACGGTGGAACAGAACAAGGGGAGCCAGGTCGTCCAGGAGGCCGTGTCGAACATTACCGAAGCTCTGCGACAGATGGCGAGGGGGACGCAGGAACAGCGGCAGGGTTCCAAGCAGATCATGGAAAATATCGAGCATTTCAGGGAAATGGCCCTCCACGTCAGCCGGGCCATGGAGGAACAGTCCAAGGGAAGCGGCCAGATCAGCAAAGCCATCGAAGAGGTCAATTACAAGAGTCAGATGATCTCCCGCACCACGGAAGGCCAGTCGAGCCAGTCCCAGATGGTCCTGACCAACATCAAGAAAATCGTACAGATCGACGGAAAGAACAGTTCTCAGATCCAGGAGATGACAGACGCAATCAACGAGATGACCGGGATGGTGGAATCCCTCCAGAACGAGGTGAATCAGTTCAAGGTCTAAGTGGCAACGTAACATCACCGGCACACAAGGAGCAGCCCTTCTATGTCAGTCAAGACGGAACGCATCAAGGCATCCCTTCCCTTTCTCATCCTCATTGCACTGGTATTCTGGTTCGGCGGCAAGCTCATTCAAACCACGGATACCGTTGAAGGAGGTCTGGCTTTTCTCCGGACCTGCAACGACCGGATGACGGAAGGAGCCTCTCTGCACGGCTCCTGGGAGGAACTCTCCTTGGCGCTCAAGGAAGGGAGCAACCCGGATCGTCCGCCACAGGAACTGCTCCAGGCACTCCTTCCCCGCACGTCCAATTGGCTGGAAAGTCTCCGTACGGAACCGGCCTTTCCTGCCGACCTTTCACCAAACCTGGAGGCCCTGCAGAATGAAATGGAATCGCTCCGCTATCTGGAAGATTCTCCCGCTGCGGCATGGCCCCTGGAAAAAACGATGTCGATCCCGGACGTGCCGATAGAGCTAACAGAAATCCTGACACAGATTCGCCGGACACAATCGGGAAGACTGGATACCCTGAGCGCCACGTCTCTCCCCTCCTCTTCGCTGGTCTTTTTTGTAACACTGGCCACCGTATTGCTGGTCCTGCTCCTCGAAAATCTCTTTGCCGGGAGGATCCGTCAACATTTGATGACCCTGCGGGAGACTTTGCTCGCACTGAACCAGAACCGTTTTGATCCGGACACGCAACTGGAAATGAAACTGCACGGTTGGGAGGCGTTCCTTTACCCCCTTCCGAAGATTGCCTACTTGATCAACTGTTTCCTGGACCGCCATAACGATATGCTCAATAAAATCTCTCTCTCCGCCGACAACTGCGAGAACGCAAACCGGCTGATCCGCAATTGTCACAAAGAAATCTACGAGGGGACCCGGGTCCAGGCTTCCGCTTCGGACGACACCTCTTCCTCCATCTTTGAAATGTCGGCAACCTTGCGGGAGATCACCTCCAATGTTCAAAGCCTTTCTCACTCCGGAGAGGAATCAGCACGATCCATTCAAACCATGGACCACTCCATCCAGCAGATCACCCAGGAGAGTGATGAACTCTTTACCATGATTGAAGAATCCTCCTCTTCAATTCACAAGATGATCGCTTCCATCGGTGAAAGCCGCAACAGTTTAAATGCACTCAGCACCTCCATCGAGACCTCGAGCGCATCCGTTTCGGAAATCAATGCCTCGATCAAGGCCGTGGAAGGTCTGGCCAAGGAATCGGCCGCCCTTTCACAAAAGAGTACTCTGGAGACCTCGGAGCTCGGGGTCAAGGCCGTGCAGAAGACCATTGAGGGGATGGAACGAATTCGAAACTCCGTGGAAGAGACGGATCGGATGGTCAAGGTGCTGCATCAGCGGTCGGAAAAAATCGGAGAGATCCTGAATGTCATCGACGAAGTCGCGGAAAAGACCAACCTGCTGGCCCTGAATGCCGCCATCATCGCCTCCAAGGCAGGCGAACATGGAAAAGGTTTCTCCGTCGTCGCCGACGAGATCAAAGCACTGGCCGACAGAACCTCTTCGTCAATCGAACAGATCGAAGAGGTGATCTCCAGTGTTCAGTCAGAAACGGAAGCCATTGCCCAAGGCATTCACCTCAGTGTGGGAGAGGTCGCAAAGGGCGTTGAAATTTCCAAAGAGACCAAAGAAGCCTTAAGCACGATCCTTCAGCAATCTCAACAGTCGAGCGAGATGTCCTGGGAGATTGAGAAAGCCGCCATCGAACAGGTCAAATCGATCGGCCATGTCGACACGGAAATCCAGAACATCAACGACCACGTCAAACAGATCACGGCAGCCGTGGAAGAGCAGGACAAGGGCGGCGAAATTATCCGCGGAATGGTGGCTAAACTGGGTCAGTTTGCCCAGGGGTTGAAAAAATCGATGACCGATGAATCGACGGGGAGCCGGCAGGTGGCTCACGAGACCGAAAATATTATTCTCAAGATTCAGGAGATCAACCAGTCCATCCGTGAGCACGGGAAAGGAAGTGAACTGATTGCCCACTCTATCGAACGGATCCGAACCATTACGGAAGAGAATATCAACCTGACCGATGACCTCAACACGGCCATCAATTCCCTCACCCTCTATAATGAAGAACTGCAGAAAGAGGTCCATGATACAACGCTCAACGCACATACGGAGGGTCTGACCCTGGGGGTGATCCCCCTTGAATCGGGGGTCAAGATGGAAATCCGTTTCACTCCACTGGCTCGTTATCTGGAAAAACGGCTGAACAAACCGGTCAAGATTGCAGTGGCGGAAGACTTCAAAACGGCCCTCAACCATTTCGAGGCCGGGAAATACGACATCGCCTACCTCACCCCTTCCACCTTCGTGGAAGCGAAAAAAAGATTCGGCGCCCGGATTCTCCTGAAGGCGGTACGCAATCAGATGCCCTTCTACCATTCCGTCATTGCCGTTCGGAAGGGATCCTCCATTCATGCCATTACCGACCTGAAAGGAAAGCGCTTCGCCTTCGGCGACGAACGCTCCACATCGAGTTATCTCGTTCCCCGGGGAATGTTGGCCCGGGAAAACATCCAACTCTCCGACCTGGCCGGTTACGAATTCAAGGGGCATCATGACGATGTGGCCTGGGCCATTGTCAACGGAGAGGTTGACGCCGGCGGTCTGCTGGAACCGATTGCCAAGGATTTTGAGGCCAAGGGATTAGAGATCCTGACCACCTCCGATGAGATCCCGGAATTCAACCTCTGCGTCCGGAAGGGAATCGCACCGGAACTGGAGCAGGAACTCACGGAAGCCCTGCTGAGCCTGAATGAGAAGGTGGTGAATGACCGGAACGTCCTTCAGGCAATTGAGCAGGAGTATAACGGCTTCATTACGGCCACAGAAAGCGATTATGCCGGAGTGGAAGCGATGATGACCTTTATGGAGCAGAATATCGCCTGATCGGATCGACAGGCCGAGCGGGAACTTTCCCCACAATATACGGAGAACAGGATGATCGTACAATGTGAAAAGTGCGGGACCCGGTACAAGATCCCACCGGAGCGGATGCCCAAGGGGAAAACGCGTTTCCGTTGCACCCGCTGCAGGAATGTCTTCTCCGTCGATCCCCAAAAGACGACAATCCTGGTCGCCAAGGACAATAAAGATTTCTGCCTTTTTGTCAAAGAGATTCTCGAAGCGCAAAACGTTCAGGTCCTGACGGCAAACGACGGGGCGGAAGCCCTGGAGATTGTCCGACAGTCCCATCCGCGTCTGGCGATTCTCGATGTAGCGCTGCCGAAAATCTATGGCTTTGAATTGTGCGAAACGATCAAATCCGATCCACAAACGCAGGATATCCGGATTATCCTCGTCGCGGCGAGTTACCGGAAAGCTCGTTACAAAAGGCTTCCGGAAAGTCTTTACGGCGCCGACGACTATATCGAGATTCATCATCTCTCCGATCAACTGCTCGACAAGATCCGGAAGCTCCTGCCAGACGGTCACCTGACGCCCACCGAACCGACCCCGGCCCACGATCCAAAAACAGTTCTCTCCGCCCCTCCGGGGCCTTCCCTTGACGATGAGGTCCGGTCCAGGGTGGAACGCCTGGCACGAACGATGCTTTCCGATATCGCCTTGTACAACGAGACCCGGATCAAAGAGGGGATCACGGCAGGGGATCTGGCGGAACGGCTCTCCCCCGAACTGGAAGAGGCAGAAGGCTTGATGAAGGAGAGGTTTCCCGAGGTCCCGGAAACGACCCTGCATCATTTTCTGCAGCAGGAATTGGCGGCCTTCACGGAAAAGCAGAAAGCCGGCAGCACTGCCTGACAACCATAAAAGAGATCGCAAATCGGATCAGCATGAGGTGTTATCGTGACCGATCAAATCAATATCGTGCTTCGAGAGATGGAAGAAAGTGAGGTCGAGGTCCGCCGGGGAGCAGCGGAGAAGGCCGGACGGCTCAAAGACCGCAAAGTGATCGTTCCACTCACACGTCTCCTGGGGGATTCGGTCTGGCGAGTCCGTAAGACCGCCATCGATGCCCTTCTCCAGATGGATGACGTGCAGGACGTGATCTCCAACCTCATCCTGGCGCTTCGTTCCCAGGACAACGCCGGAATGCGGAACTCTGCCGTCGAGGCCCTGACCCGGATCGGTGCAGCTGCCGTCCCATCGCTCTGTCAGGCAGTCCACGACCGGGATCCGGACGTACAAAAATTCGCCATCGACATCCTGGGAGAGATCAAGGATCACCGAAGTATCAATGCATTGATTGATGCCCTTCAGGACCCGGATGAGAATGTCAAGTCCTCCGCCGCGGAAACTCTTGGCAATATCGGAGATTCCCGGGCCTTGCAACCATTACTGCAAACCCTGGGAGAGGACGATTTCTGGTTGAAGTTCCCTGCCATCGAAGCGGTAGGCAAGATCGGGGATCCACAGGCAATCCCGCCTCTGCTGGAACTGTTGGAAGAAAAACGCCTAAAGAAACCGGTCTTGACGGCCCTGGGACGTCTCGGCGATGCCGATCTCTTCCCGATCCTTATTCCCTCGATCGCCGACAAAAAACGGAGGGTCCGGAATGCCGCCGTCACCGGTATCTCGAACATTCTCCAGCGCTCCGCCGATGATCCGTCCTGTGCCGAAAAATTTAAGGAAGCAGCCCTCCCGGAGACGGTTGAAGGCCTGATTGAAGTGATCCAGGAAGATTCTCCCTCTCTGCGCATGGCCGCCATTGAACTGCTCGGCATCCTGGGCGACCCGAAAGGGGTTACCTACCTGATTGATTTCCTGGGGGACATTGCCCTCCACGACCGGATTATTGACGCACTGATCCGGATCGGCAATGCTGCCGAATCGGAACTGATGGAGGCCCTTGATCATCCTGATGAATTGATTCGAAAGGCCGCAGCCTATGTACTCGGCCATATCGGAAACCAGGAGACCCTCGATAAATTGATCGCCCTGTTGCAGGACTCCAACGGCCATGTCCGGCAGTCCGCCGCCATGGCCCTCGGGTTGATCCAAAAAACCGAGTCGGCTTCCGAACTGATCCCTCTTCTAAACGATCCCTATCCGGATGTCCAGCAGGCGGCGGTCTTCGCCCTGCAGCAGATCCGGAACCCGGCACAGGTCCCCCGGCTTCTGGCCCTGCTTTCCGATGACAGTCCGGCATATCGCAAGAATTCCGCAGCCATCCTCGGCGCACTCCAGGAGAAAGAGGCCATCGAACCGCTTCTGTTCGCCCTGAAAGATGAAGTCCCCGAGGTGCGAAAGGCCGCGGTCACCGCATTGGGGCGGATTCAGGGCGACCGGGCCATCGAAGGTCTCTCCCTCGTCCTTTCCGATGAAAATACGGACGTTCGCCTTGCCGCCGCAATGGCCCTCGGCGATTTTTCAACCGATACGTCGATCCGGATCCTGCAGTCGATCCTTCAGGATGAGGACATCTGGGTCCAATGTGCTGCCGTAAAAGGTTTGGGAAAGATCGGCGGTACGGTTTGCCTCGACCTGCTCTTACCTCTTCTCGACCATGCGCCGCCGCCGGTGCAGATTGCCGTCATGGATGTTCTGGCGGAGCAGAATGGGAGCCGTGTCTTTTCAGCGCTGCTCAGGAAACTGGAGCATCCCGACATGGAGATCCGCCGTACCGCCATCCTTTCCCTGGGGAAGACGGCCAACCCGGCGGCCTTTGATTCTTTGCTCTACCTCCTCGACTCACCCGATTGGAGTGAGCGGAATACCACCGTGGAAGCCCTGGGCCTGCTCGGCGATACACGGGCATTGCAACACCTCAAGGAGATCAGCATCAGTGATTCCGATGAACTGATCCGGAAGACCGCCGACCGGTCCATACAGTCGCTTAAGAGGATGTAGATGTTCGAAACCACCAGCAAAATGCGCGACACCACCTTTCGGTTGTTGCGGGATCTGATCTATAACTATTGCGGCCTCACCTTCGACGACCGGTCGAAGTACTTGCTGGAAAAGCGCCTGGCCAATCGTCTGACGGAGCATCAACTTCGGGACTTCCACGAGTATTACCATTTTCTGATGTACGACAAAAACCGTGATCAGGAACTCAACACCGTCATCGACATCATGACGATCAATGAGACCTACTTCTTCCGGGAAGAGCAACAACTGAAGGCCTTTGCCGAAGAGATCCTTCCCCTCTTAAAAGCCCGAAAAGAGGAAGAAGGCAAGCACTCCATCCGGATATGGAGCGCCGGTTGTTCCACCGGAGAAGAACCTTACACCATTGGAATCCTGATCCGGCAATCCGGTCTTTTTCAGGGATGGGATGTGGAGATTTTTGCCAGCGACATCAGCCACCGTGTCTTACAGACGGCCCGGAAAGGAGAATACGGCAAATCCTCCTTTCGCTCCACCGATGCCTATTACCTCGAAAAATATTTCACTGATGTGGATGGACGAAAACGGATCAACGATCCTATCCGGAACCTGGTGAATTTCGGCTACCTGAATCTTTTCGACGCAGACCGCATCTGCCTGGTCGGGAAGATGGATGTGATCTTCTGCAGAAACGTCATTATCTATTTCGACCGGGAAGGCAAAAAGAAGGTGATCAATAATTTCGAGAACCGCTTGGCCCCGACGGGGTACCTGTTGTTGGGACACTCCGAATCCCTGATGAATTTGTCCACCGCCTTTCGTTTGGAACATCTCAAAAACGACATGGTCTATCAACGGGTCTAAGAAGAAAAGAGGAAAAGTCCCATGGTGAACAACTCAATACATTCTCCCTTTCGGGCACTTGTCGTCGATGACTCCGCCTACCTGCGACGGCTCCTCTCCGATATTCTTAACTCCATCCCGGGAGTTGAGGTCGTAGGAACGTCCTTCAACGGCAAAGAAGCAATCACCCAGGCACTGCGCATGAATCCCGACCTGATCACTCTCGACCTGGAGATGCCGGAGATGGACGGTTTCACCTTCCTTCGTTGGCTGATGCAGGAACATCCCACACCGACCATCATTATCAGTTCGGAAGGGGCCGAAGAGAATGTCTTAAAAGCCCTCGATTTCGGCGCCGTCGATTTTATCGTAAAACCGACACGGCACATCAGCACAGAGCTGGAGCTGATCGAAGAGCCTCTCGTGGAAAAGGTCGAGGCACTGAAAAATCTTCGGATTGAAAAGGTCAAAAGGCAGATCGATACCCGCCGGAGAAGACCCCCGCGTCTTCCCGCCGGCGAGACGACGCCTGTCGATTGCCCTATCGACCTGGTGGTCATCGGGGCATCCACCGGAGGTCCCCCGGCCCTGCAGTCCATCCTAACCCGACTTCCGGAGAATTTCCCGGCTCCACTCGCCGTAGCACAGCACATGCCGGCCACCTTCACGAGGCTCTTTGCAGAACGGTTGAATGCCGCATGCGCCATCGAGATCAAAGAGGCGAAGAACGGCGACTGGGTACGGCCCGGACGGGCGCTGATTGCCCCGGGCGGGCAGAACATGCTTTTTGTGAAGGGCAAGAAGGGCGTACGAGTACAGCTGGAACCGCCCGATCCCCAGGACAAATACATCCCCTCGGTAAACGCCCTGATGCGATCCTCGGCGGAACTCTATCACGACAAAACGCTCGGCGTACTCCTGACCGGCATGGGGGATGACGGAAAACTCGGCATGCGCGCGATCAAAGAACAAAAAGGAAGGACTATTGCCGAATCGGAAGAGACGGCGATTATCTTCGGGATGCCGGCGGAGGCCATCCGGGAGGGGGTGGTGGATTCCGTGGAAGATCTGGATAAAATCAGTGAAACCATTCTTTCTCTCTGCATGGAAAATGTGCTCTAACTATTCAATTTTCTTGATCATTATTCGTTTTCGGGTTATGATATAACTATCATCCCGTACAGATTGATGTGTCCTGATTATCCGCTTTCAATCTTGAACCTTTGCGGTAAGGAGTCATGTATGGAAGAGATCAAAACCGTAAGCAGTCCGGCAGACGCAAAAGGAGAAGAGTTCCTGCAGATCTTCTACAAAGGGGCGGAGTTCACCAAGGAACTCATGGCCGAAAACGAAAAACTTCGTTTCAAGATCCTGCAACTGGAAGAACAGAGCAAAACCGGGACCACGGACCCGAACCTGCAGGCGGAGCTGCAAGACCTGGAAATGAAAATTCAGTCTTTAAAAGAGGATAAGGAGCGTCTCTTAGAACGGCATGAAGAGGTGGAGAAAGAGAACCAGGACTTTGCCGACCGGTATCTCGAAGTGGAGGAGGAAAACAATAATCTGGCCAACCTCTACATTGCATCACATCAACTTCACTCCACTCTCGACTACAAAGAGGTCCTGCGAATCATCCTGGAGATTGTCATCAACCTCGTCGGCGCCGAGACTTTCGGGATTATGCTTCTCGACGAAAAGCACAACGAGATGGTCACCGTGGCTGCGGAAGGGATCGAACCGCATGAGATCGAAAGCGTAAAGATCGGCAGCGGAACGATCGGAGAAGTGGCCACACAGGGGGATAGTTATTTTGCAGAGAATTTGAATCGTGATGAAGTCAACCTGACCG
This sequence comes from uncultured Nitrospirota bacterium, assembly GCA_964420895.1. Lineage (GTDB taxonomy): Bacteria > CG2-30-53-67 > CG2-30-53-67 > CG2-30-53-67 > CG2-30-53-67 > JAADIO01. The sequence goes on from CAYQVN010000011.1 coordinate 18,659, forward strand.
ATCCCGTCGCCTGTGTACCGCTGAAAATCAAGGAGGATGTCATCGGACTCCTGGTCATCTACAAACTGCTGAGTCAGAAGGAATGCTTCAAGAATATCGACTTTGAACTCTTTAATCTTCTGGCAGGACATGCCGCCACGGCGATCTACAGCGCCAAGCTTTATTCTCTGTCGGAGCGGAAACTTTCCACCATTCAAGGCTTCCTGGGCCTGCTCAGCGAAACACCCCAGGCACAGGCGTAAGGACTAGGAACGGTCCGTTATGAGACCTTTTTGACGACATCATCGTCCAACCATGTAGGAGAAAAGGGAATGGCCAAGCATAATATTCTGATCGTTGAAGATTCGCCCACCATGCGGCAACTCATCATCTTTTCCCTCAAACGGATCGGCGACTGTAATCTGGTCGAGGCCAGTGACGGGGTGGATGGTTGGAAGAAACTTTCCGGCCAGGAATTCGACCTCATCCTGACGGACATCAACATGCCGGTCATGGACGGGTTGAAACTCGTCAGCCTGATCCGGAATGATGAGAAGAAACAGGAAATCCCGATCATCATCATCACCACCGAAGGGGCGGAAGAGGACAAACGTAGAGGACTCGCCCTCGGAGCCAACGACTATATCGCCAAGCCGATCCAGTCGCACACCCTGCTCGATGTGGTGAAAAAGTACATCAACTGATCCTGTCCCGTGCCTCCGGAGTTCCGCGCCGCAGGCACGGACCTTGCTTTCCGAAGGAAAAAGATTTCCTGATATATGAAATCTTTTTCCCAAAATGGGTAAAATGTTTCCTAACCTTTTGGTAGCATTTTAAATCACACCACATAACACAACTAAATATCCTCACAAATTCAACCACTTATATTTCAATATACACAATAAATAAACAATGGAATGTGGTATCCCAATTGCATGTTGTAGGTTGGTTGATTATGCCATGACCTCATCGCCGATGAAGGGAACAGCATGCAGAAAAATGCACTCCTTCCGATCTTCTACACGTTACTGATAGCCCTTCTTTTCATAACAGAGGTTTCCGCCACACCAACCGCCGGCAAACAACCGAAAAGAGCAAGGATCAGCCCCCGTATTGAAACGATCCGGGATGTATTCGTTCGAAAAGGACTGCAGGGGGTGAAGGATCATCTTCGGGGCCGAAGAGCCATCCTCGAAGCCGACCGGATCGAAACCGTCCTGGAATTCAAAAAAGGGGCGCCCATCGATAAAAACCTGATCCGGCGTCTCGGCGGCCATGTAGGGCGCCAATACAGGCATCGTCTGGTGGTAAAACTCCCTCTCAGCCGGATTTCAGCACTCGCCTCCGCCCTGCCCGACCTGGAAGAGATCCGCCTTCCTTACCGTCCCTTCGAGGTCACTGAGAGCCAGGGGGTTTCCATCATGGGAGCCGCCGATCACCATGCCCTCGGTGTGACCGGCGCAGGAGTTAAGGTGGCCGTCATCGACCTTGGATTTCAGAACCTGACGGCGGCACAGAACGCCGGTGAAGTCCCAACGAATGCCATCACCGTCGATTACACCGGAACGGGCATCCAGAGCACTACGAAACACGGTACCGCCGTGGCCGAGGTGGTCCACGATATGGCACCGAACGCACAGCTCTATCTCCTGAAGGTCGG
>CAYQVN010000012.1:0-18066 GCA_964420895.1 uncultured Nitrospirota bacterium
AGGTGTTCTCGTAGGAAGAGGATCCTTCTCGTTTGAGCAGGTCCTTTGAATTCAATCTAACCACTCAAGGCACTCGGACGTCAAACAGCTTCGCTGTTTGCCGCCTGTGCTCTCAACCGTTACACAGCAATGATGAATAAGGATAATAATCATTTTCCGAAGAAAATCCGAAGGGACAGCTGAAGGGTCAGCCCTTGACCTGTGACATTGATTGAGGCATGGTATCCTTTCGCAAAACATGATGAAGCCTGCTTCACCGCAATGATATAGTGTACTGGAGGGATGAATGGCCCGGCCGCTGAGGATCGAATACGAAGGAGCCGTATATCACGTCACCGGGAGGGGAAACGAGCGTCGGAAGACCTACTTCAGCCCCGTGGATTATCAGAAGTTTCTGGAATATATTAAAACCGCACAGGATCGATTCGGTATTATTCTTCATGCCTATGTCCTGATGACCAACCATTATCACCTGATCATCGAGACTCCAGAGGCCAACCTCTCCAAGGCCATGCACCATATAACCAGTTCCTATACCATGTATGTCAACAAAAAGAGGAAGCGCAGCGGCCATCTCTTTCAGGGTAGGTTCAAGAGCATAGTCGTTGACAAAGACAGCTACCTGTTGGCGCTGAGCCGGTATATCCATCTTAATCCCGTCAGGGCAAAGATGATAGAAAAGCCGCAAGACTATGCCTACAGCAGCTATCCGTATTACACCACAAAGAAGAGGAACGACATCCTCACTACCGATCTGATTCTGTCGTTGCAGTCCGAAAAAAGAAAAGACGCGAAGAAGAGATACCGGGTCTATGTGGATAGCGCTTGCGGAGAAGAAATCGAAAACCCCACGAAAAATGTCTACGGAGGGGCGATACTGGGGAGAACCCCTTTTATCAAGGAGGTTCTGAAGAAACTGAAAAGGGAGACGCTGCAGAGAAAGGATATCTCACATAGACGGCAGCTGATGGAAAGACACGGAATGGAGGAGATCATCGATATGGTGGCACGGGAGTATGGGATCACAGCGGATGATGTTCTAAAAAACAGGGTCGGAGAGGCCCGGAAAACAGCCGTATATGTGATCAAGAAACATACGACGGTGACAAACCGGGAGATCGGAGAGCAGTTCGGAGGGATCAGCTACTCGGCGGTGTCGAAAGTGGTGGAGCGGACGGAGCGAGAGATGAAGGAGAACAGGAGCCTGATGAGACGTGTCAACCGATTAGAATGGCAATTGTCACAGGTCAAGGGCTGACCCTATTCTACTTGCATTCTTTGCCTGCATCGTGTACATTGTAATACATCACAACACAATGGAGGTGATGTATGAGTAAGGCAATTTCAATAAGAATTCCTGACAATCTGGCTTCAAAACTAGCTGAAATTGCAGAGGAAACAGAACGGCCTAAATCCTTCCATGTTCAAAAGGCCTTGGAAGCCTACCTGGCTGAGCTAGCAGAACTACAGATTGCCATCGACCGACTCCGTGATTCATCCGACCCTGTTGTCTCTATTGAAGATATGAGGAAAGAACTTGAGCTATAAGATAGCGTTCAAGAAGTCGGTATCCCGTGACCTCAAGAAGATTGGTCCTGAACACGCAGAACGGATCTTAAAGAAGATTGAAAAAGATTTGCCCGAGAGAGCAGATACTTTCCCATCATTGACGGGAAGCTTTGCAGGACTGAGGAAGTTTAGAGTCGGGGATTATCGCGTCATATATACTATCATCGAGGATACCGCTCTTATTCTTAGGGTAAGCCATCGGCGCGAATCCTATCGATAATATAAAGGGTCACAGGCGGGTCACGGGGGTCTTTATTATGAACAATCGTAGCACATCGGGGGCCAAACCTTCAAAAATCATTTAAGGGGAGCAGGATACAGTTTATCGGAGTCTTTTATAAACATCTTTCCGGTGACCGATCTTTACAACGAGGATGACTAGCCGATCATTATGGATTTCATATATAATTCGATAATCGCCGGATCGTATCTTGTGGAAAGAGTTGTTTCCCTTCATTTTGGTGGTAGCAGGGTCAGGCAGGTTTTCGGAAAGGTCGTCTATCCTTTTCTTAATTCGGCGCAAATCCTTTTTAGGAAGCCGCTTCAAGCCTTTCAAAACGGCCGGTCTGAACTCAACAGAATATTTCATGAATTAAAGCCCCAACTCCTTCCAGAGTTTTTCCGCCGGAATGTTTTCACCGGGCTCTCTAAGGGCTTTCTTGGCATCTTCAATATCAATGCGATCTTCAATATGCTGCAGCAATTCAAGTTCTTCCATGGAAATAAGAGCGGCAATTTCCTTGCCCCTTCGGGTCAAGACAACCGGCTCTTTTCCATACTTAACCTTGTTGACAATTTCTGCAAGTTTTCTTCTGGCTTCGGCTGTAGTAACAGTAGTCATGACGACACCTCCAAGATGCACATTATGTACAAATTGTACAATAACTTTGGGCTGTTGTCAAGGAATTATAAAAGCCAAAAGTAGACCCCTTATGCCCTAATGCTATATCAAACCCTTGCTGACATCGTGGCTCTCACCCATCTCACCTTTATTCTCTTCGTCCTCTTCGGAGGTCTGTTAGCCCTCCGCTGGCGTTGGGTGCCATGGGCGCATGTTCCGGCTGCGGCTTGGGGGGCGGCGTTGGAATTCTTCGGATGGTCCTGTCCCCTGACTCCTCTCGAAAACTCGCTTCGCCGTTTAAGCGGCTCCGCTGGGTACTCAGGCGGCTTCATCGAGCATTACCTCATGCCCATTATCTACCCGGAAGAGTTCACACGAGAGTTGCAACTCTTCCTCGGATGCGTTCTCGTTGTTCTCAACGTGGCTGTCTATCTCGTGGTATGGCGTCGGTATCGCACCCGCATGGTTCACCCGTAGATGGCCGGCAACCTGTAGAAAAAAATCCTCAGGCAGTTGCGAAAAAGGGTGGAAAAGGTGTTAAATGGTATCCAAAGAGGGGCGGCTTGCTTCCCATTACAAAAAAATGTTCTTTTATTATTATGCGCACAGTTCTGCCTGGGCGTTTCACAAGAATGGAGAGTGCTAAAGTGTCAATCAAATCCGTCAAAGATGTGTCTGAGGTCTTAAAGCAGGAGCAATACATTGCCTCAAAAGAAATCGCAACGATCGTTTATCTCGGGATCCGGATGCAGCGTCCGGTCCTGGTGGAAGGCCCGGCCGGCGTGGGGAAAACGGAACTGGCCCGGGCCATGGCAAGGGCGCTGAACAAGGAATTGATTCACCTGCAGTGTTACGAGGGGATCGATGAGACAAAGGCCATTTACGAGTGGGAATATGCCAAGCAGCTTCTCTACACGCAGCTACTGAAAGAGAAGATCAACGAACTGATCGGTTCCGCGAAAGATCTCACGCAGGCCATCCGGTCGCTGGATGAACTGGAAGATGCCTTTTTCTCCGAACATTTTCTGCTTCAAAGGCCTCTTCTGAAGGCCATCACGTCGGAAGAGCAATCGGTCCTGCTGATTGATGAGGTGGACAAACCGGATCCGGAATTCGAGGCCTACCTGCTGGAGGTGTTGAACAACTATGAGATCACGATCCCCGAGATCGGGACGCGGAAACCCCGGGTGATTCCCATGGTCTTTCTGACTTCCAATGCGAACCGGGACTTAAGCGATGCCCTCAAACGGCGGTGCCTCCATCTGTTCATCGACTATCCGTCGCAGGATCTGGAATGCGAAATCGTGTCGTCACGGTTCCCGGAGATGGACAAGACCTTGATCAAAAAACTGGTTCGCTCCGTTCACCGCATCCGGGATCTGGACATCAAGAAGAAACCTGCCATTTCAGAAACCATCGACTGGGCGGAATCGCTTCTCACCCTGAATATCAAGAACATCGAACCGGATGATCTTCGAAAGACCCTGGGGATTATCAGCAAGTACAAGACCGATATGGATACTATTCTGCAGAACGCGGCCCATGTACTGGGAGACGACTGGTGACATCGACGCTGCTCCAGTTTGCAAATTTTTTGCGGTACAGTGGATTTCCCGTGGCGACTTCCTCGTTGCATGATGCCGTGATCGCGCTAACACATGTTGATCTGCTGGACCGCGAGCAATTCCTCTTTGCCCTCCAGGGGTGCTTCATCAAACAGAAAAAAGACCGGTCACGATTCAAGAGACTCTTCCGTCGTTTTTTTGAAGACCGGACTCCCCTGGAACTGGAACAGCTGGACTCATTGGTCAAGCTCGAAGCGCAGGAGTTTGCGAACAAGCTCCGAAAAGGCGACGATCACACAGAGAACCTTCTGGCGGATTTCATCGAGGGGGATGTCGAGGGGCTGCTCGATTTAATCCAACGGGAGGATTTTCCGGACGATGGGGAAGAGAAATTATCGGACCGTCCCCTTTCGAAGTCCAATCGGGAGAAGATGCGCAAGGCCATCCGTGTCATTCAGGACAAAAGGGTGGCCTATGCCGAGGCCTCTTATCAGATGACCCGGGATCAGCGGGATGCGTTGAGTGAATTTTTAAGACGGCGTCTGCAGGAGGCACAGGAGTTACTCGATGACGAAAGGACGCAACAACCGGCGGAGGCGAAACTTCTCCCCTGGGAACGCCAGCGAACGATTTCGATGATCAAGTTTGACCGGTTGACCCTCAAGGAGCATACCCAGGTGAAGGAGGCCGTCGAGAAGCTGGCCCAGAAACTGAAGGACGCATTGACCCGTCAGGAGAAGAGGGCTCATCGCGGCAGTCTGGATATTAAAAACACGATCCGGAATTCCCTCAAGTATGACGGTGTTCCTTTTGATATTCGTCGGCGGGTCCATCGCCGAAAGAAGGGTAAGATCATTGCCATCTGCGATATTTCCATGTCCGTTGCCTATGAGGCCCACCTGATGCTTTTGTTGTTGTATCGGTTGCAGGACCGCTTTTCAAAGATCCGCTCCTTTATCTTCGTGAGAACCTCCCATGAGATTTCCTATTATTTTAAGGAATACAATCTGGAAACAGCTTTTGAGAAGGCGGTCAAGCAGCATCGAATCGGATTGGGGCAGTTGACCAATTACGGGATTGCCTTTGAAACCTTTCTGGACAAATACTCCACTGCTCTCGATAAGGATACGACATTGATTGTTCTGGGCGATGGAGAGAATAACTGGAACGATCCGAAGGTGGAGGTTTTTCGGCGGATTACGGAACGGGTCCGCAGAACGATCTGGCTGAATCCGGAAGAAGAAAAATATTGGTATTCCGCAACCAATGTGGTCATGAAGTATAAGCCCTTTTGTGACGACTTAAGAGAGTGCGCGACGCTGGAGCAGCTGACCGATTTTGTGGGGAGTCTTGTCGTGTAGAAAGGTGTTCCATGGTACCTGAAGAGATGACCCCCGTTGTTTTGACCGTTGCCGGTTCCGACCCCACAGGCGGAGCCGGGATCCAGTCCGATCTTCGAACCTTCGACCGGATCGGCGTGCGCGGCTGTTCCGTCATTGCAGCCCTGACGGCACAGGATGGTGAAGGGGTGCGGGGCACCTTCCCCGTGGAACCGGAGGCCTTCTCTCTGCAGCTGGAAACGACCCTGCAGGAGGGAAAGGTTTGCGGACTGAAAACGGGGATGTTGTTAACGGCGGAGAACGTGAGGATTGCCGCCCGTCTCCTGAAACGTTTTCCTCCGTCGGTGGTGGTCATCGATCCGGTGATTTTCTCGTCCAATGGTGTTGTCCTACTGGAAGAGGCCGGGCGAAAGGTCCTGATGGAGGAACTCTTCCCCCTGGCCACGGTGGTGACGCCCAATCTTGCCGAGGCGCAGGCCTTCAGTGCCATTGGTGGAGGGGTCGGTCAGTCGGAAAGGGAATGGCTCCGGGAGATGTGTCGGAAGATCCACGGCCTGGGACCGAAGAACGTGGTGATTACCGGTGGACACCTTGCGGGGGACTCCGTCGATCTCCTCTATGATGGCAAGAATTTTCATCCCTTTGCTTCCCCGCGCGTACCCGGGGAACTCCACGGAAGTGGATGCCGTTTTTCCGCGGCTCTTTGTGCCTATCTTGTACAGGGCCGTTCCATGGTGGAGGCGCTCCAGGGCGCCAAGGCCTATGTGGAAAAGTGCATGAAAGAAAAAAGCTGATCTTTTTCCCCACCTGAAAAGATTCTCCATCCGTCACTCCTGAAAAGTGGGCAATAATATGCCCATATATTGTTCGTAAAATGACAAAACGCAACCATCCCTTCTTTGTCGAGATGTCTATATAACTCCCGATAAATTCAATATTTTCCTTGACAATTGCTTTTTCCCGTGGCTATACTTTCTCACAAAGTGGGTAAATATGGGTAAATGTGGGAGAAAGTGGGGACAAAGTGTTCAGGGGCCGTTTTAATCACAACATCGATGCCAAGGGAAGACTGAATTTTCCGGCAAAGTTTCGTGAGGTCCTTGCGAACAGCTTTGAAGAAAAATTGATTCTTGTCAAGCATAAACGTTGCCTTCGTGCCTATCCCCTTTCCGTCTGGACGACCATCGAGAAGACAAAATTAAATCAGTACCGGACCCCCGAACAGGAGGCGGTGCTGCGCTGGGTCTTGGGCTCCATGGCGGAGTGCGGTTTTGACAAACAGGGACGAATTCTGATTCCCCAGGACCTGAGAAGCCATGCCGACCTCATCAGGGAGTCGGTAGTCGTCGGGATGTTAAACCGGATTGAGGTGTGGAATCGACAGCGTTGGGAGGACGAGGTAGAAGTCCGGGTGCAGGAACAGGTGAACGTTGATGAGGCACTGCAACAGCTCGGGCTGTAGGGGCCGGTCTTGCGGTTTGGACATGCTCCTGCCGGATGGAAGCGTGCGGTTCGGTCCGGCAGGATCCAGGCGGGGAGGACGACAGGATGGGAACCTTGAATCAGGACAAGGTGAAGGTCATGGTCCTCAAACTGGATCGTGATATCGATGTGGAGGACATGGAGAAGATCTGTTCAATTATTGACCGCTACCGCACCAAGGGGTATGCCTTTTCCATTCTTGATCTTGGCGCCGTGAGCCATGTAAATTTCTTGAGTCTGAAACAGTTGTCACAGACCGCCGGGAAGCAGAAGGATGCAGGCGGGAGCCTTGCCCTTTCCGGTATGAGTGGATACCTGAAAAATATATTCCAGATCGTCGGAGTATACAGCGACTTCAAATACTTCTCCAACTGCAGCCGGGGTATTCAGGCGATTCAAGAAGAGCGACTGGTAAAAGATCTCGATGTTGCCGTCATCCAAGGCAAAAACTTACAAACGATCTATTGACCCATAACCGATCGTTCCTGGTGACCTTTATGATTCAGGGAGCGAAAACGTTTCATGCATTCTTCCGATGAAACATCTGCCGGTGCTATGGAAAGAGTCTATCGAGGGATTGCAGATCCATCCCGACGGGGTCTATGTCGACTGTACCCTGGGGGGTGGGGGGCACGCCGAGAAGATTCTCGAACGTTTGTCCCCGAAGGGACGGCTGGTCGGTTTCGACCGCGACCCCGAGGCGATCAAGCGGGTCGCAGAGAGACTTGCACCCTTTGGCGCTCAACTTACCCCGGTCCTGGGAAATTTTCGGGAGGTTCATTCCCGGCTGACGGCATTGAAGATCGAGGCTGTGGACGGGATCCTCATGGATTTAGGGGTTTCCACCTTCCAGCTTGCGACGCCGGAACGGGGGTTCAGCTTCCTTTACGATGCTCCTCTCGATATGCGGATGAATCAGGCGGCAGGGATCCCGACCGCCTACGATCTGGTGAACCATGGGGAGTGGGAGGAGCTGAAAAGTATTCTGATCCGCTTTGGCGAGGAAAAACGATGGCGTCCCATTGTGAAGGCGATCTGCCGGGTGAGAAAAACTCGTCCGATCCAATCCACGAAGGAGCTGGCGGACCTGGTGGAAGCGGCCCTGCCCGGGGCGCGGCGGTTCAAGATTCATCCGGCGACGCGAACCTTTCAGGCCCTCCGGATTGCCGTCAACGGAGAGCTTGCAGCTCTCGAAGTGGGGTTGGCCGGGGCGGTGGATTTTCTGCGGGAGGGCGGAAGGATTTGTGTGATCTCTTTTCACTCCCTCGAAGATCGGATGGTCAAACAGTTTTTCCATGTTTTGGCAAAGGGGTGTGTCTGTCCTCCGGATTTCCCGATCTGTACCTGTGGACGGGAACCGGTCTTGCGGCGGGTAACGAGGCGGCCGAAACTCCCTACCGAGGAAGAGGTTCGGGAGAATCCTTCGGCTCGTAGTGCGAAGCTCAGGATTGCGGAAAAAATTCGGACAGGAAAATGAGTTCTTATCCAAGGGTCCTGACGGGATCTCAAAAAATAGACATCTTTTCAAAACGGAATCGCGCCACGCTCCGTGTGCGTCTTCCCATTCTCTTCGTGGTTCTCTTTTGTGTCCTCGTGGGAGTCTGCTCCGTCTGGGAACGGATGCAGTATGTCCAGGTGGGGTATGTGATTGCCGGCCTGAAAGAGGAGAACCGGAAACTGAAACAGGAGAAGCGCAATCTCCTCCTGGAATACACCACCTCAATCTCCCTCGAAAGGGTGGAGACCCGTGCCGGAAAGAAATTGCATCTGCGCTTGCCCGAGCAGGGGCAGGTACTCTATGTCCAGTAGTCAGGCCCAACGAAGTATCCCCTGGGGAGAGAGCCAATGAGAAAAAAAGCCCCCAAAGATTATTTTCCGGCAAAGGCCTATCTCGTGATGCTCCTCTTTGCGGTCGGGTATGCCCTGGTCGTCTATCGGCTCTATACGCTGCAAATCCGCGATCATCAGTTGCTCAAGGAAAAAGCGGAAAAGCAGCATATGCGGATTGTCAAGATCATGCCCAAGCGGGGGACGATCTACGACCGGAAGATGCGGGAGTTGGCGATCAGTGTCGATACGGTCTCTCTCTACGCTGTGCCTCCGCGGGTACAAAACAAGCCGTCTGCCGCCCGGGTGCTTGCACGGATGACCGGGGAGAGCCGGCGCAAGATTCTTCGAAGTCTTTTGAAGAAAAAACAGTTTGTCTGGGTGGCCCGGAAATGTAATCCCTCCATTCTGAAACGGCTGGAAGAGGCCGACCTCACCGGTGTGCATGCCCTCTTTGAGAGCAAACGCTTCTATCCCAACCGTGCGCTGGCCGCGGGTGTGCTCGGGATTGTCGGGATCGACAATGAAGGTCTCGAAGGGGTCGAATTCAAGTATGATGCCCTTATCAAAGGGAAGCCGGGTTACTTCCTGGCCAGTGTCGATGCCAAGCGCCGGAAGATTATTGATGAGGGGGAGGGGTATATCAAACCCGCCGGGGCAAACCACCTGGTGCTGACGCTGGACAGGGTGATCCAGCACATAGCCGAAGGGGAACTGAAAAATGCCGTCGAAGAGAACAAGGCCCTCTCCGGTACAGCCGTGATGATTCGTCCCGAGACAGGAGAGATCCTCGCCATGGCGAGCTATCCCGGTTTTAATCCAAATGAGTTTGGTGATTCCCCTGCCAGGAATCGCCGGAACCGGTCGATCCAGGAAAACTTTGAGCCCGGCTCAACCTTTAAACTCGTGACGCTGGCCGCCGCCCTTGACCGGGGCGTGGTCCATCCAAAAGACATCTTCTTCTGTGAAAACGGCGCCTACCGGTTCCGGACCACGGTTTATCACGACACCCACGAATATGGTTGGCTTTCCGTCCGGCAGATCATACAGCGAAGCAGTAACATCGGCGCCATCAAGATCGGGGAGCGCCTTGATGAGAAGGATTTTTACCGCTACATCACCGATTTCGGTTTCGGAGCGAAAACCGGGATTGATCTCCCCGGCGAGGCATACGGAATGGTCCGTCCCACGGTGAAATGGTCGGGACTGTCCGGAGCATCTCTTTCCATGGGACAGGAACTGTCGGTGACGGCCCTCCAGGTCGTATCGGCTGTTGCAACCATCGCGAATGGCGGCATCCGAATGCAGCCCTATGTGGTTTCCCGGATGATCGATGAGGATCACAAGATCCTTCGGGAGATCCGCCCGTTGGACCGACAGCAGGTGATTTCCCGCAAGACGGCGGATTTTTTGAACCGCTGCATGGTGGCGGTGGTCTCGGAAGGCGGGACGGCGCCGGAAGCCGCGGTCCCCGGATTTCGTGTGGCCGGCAAGACGGGGACGGCACAAAAATTCGATGCTGAACTGGGACGATATTCCCGGCGGAAATATGTCAGCTCCTTCGTCGGTTTTGTCCCGGCCGATCGTCCGGAGTTTGCCCTGATTGTTGTTTTGAATGAGCCCCACGGGAAATACTATTACGGGGGACTCGTGGCGGCTCCGGCCTTTCGGCGGATTGCGGAACGGACTCTCCGTTACTTCCGGGTGGTTCCGCCGCAATCTCCGGAATGGGTCCTGACCCGCTGCAACGGCAAGAAAGCATCCCTGAAGCAGGTCAAAGGGAGCGGATGATGCAACTGGGCGATCTGCTGCAGGTGCTGCCATCGGGGGAGGTTCAGGGGGGAGAGGCGGGAATCGAGGTCTCCTGTATACGGGATGACTCGCGTCAGGTACAGCCGGGCGATCTCTTTGTGGCAGTGAAAGGGGAGCATACCGATGGGCATGCACATATCGATGAAGCCATTGAAAGGGGAGCTGTGGCAGTGATTACGGAACAGACCGGATCGTTGGAAAAGGTTGTTTCCGTCCGCGTAGCCGATTCAGTCGATGCGCTGGCCCGGGTCTCTGCGGCCTTCTGGGGGTATCCCTCCCGGGACCTCACGACCATCGGAATCACCGGGACCAACGGCAAGACCACGGTCTCCCTTCTGGTGCAGCAACTTTTCCGGGCGGCCGGGAACCCGGCCGGGCTGATCGGAACGCTCCGTTATGAGGTCGGCGGGGAGATCTTGCCGGCCCCCAACACCACGCCCCAATCGCTGCAGGTGCAGCAGTTACTCCATCGGATGAAGGAGAAAGGGATGACGGCCGCCGTCATGGAGGTTTCCTCCCATGCCCTGGAGCTCGGGCGAGTTCAGGAATGTCGTTTTGATCTCAGGGTCTTTACCAACCTGACCCGGGACCATCTCGATTTTCATGAAACGATGGAGAATTACTACCGTGCCAAGGCACGACTTTTCGGCGAGGCATACGCCAAAGAGGGGACGGTTTCTCTGATTAATGTCGATGATCCCTGGGGACGCCGGCTGGCGCAAGAGACCCCAGGCCGGGTTTGGACCTTCGGGCTGAAAGAAAAGGCGGATTTTCAGGCGCAGGGTTTTCGCAATACCATCGATGGTCTGGAACTGACGGTGAAAACCCCGGAGGGGACGATTGTCGTCGAATCCGCCCTGAGCGGGACCTACAATCTTTCCAACCTGCTTGCGGCGGTGGCCGTCGGCGTTTCTCTCGGCCTACCGGAAAAGATCGTGCAGAAAGGGACCGCCGGCCTTGCGGCCGTGCCTGGACGATTCGAAAAGATTTCAGGGCCGGGCTTCACGGTGGTTGTGGACTATGCCCATACGGACGATGCCCTCCGGAATCTGCTGCAGACGGTCCGGGAACTCTGCCGGGGCCGGGTGATTACCATCTTTGGTTGCGGCGGAGACCGGGACCGGGGGAAGCGGCCCCTCATGGGGCAGGCCGCAGCCGAATTCTCCGATCGGGTAATTGTCACTTCCGATAACCCGAGGACCGAGGATCCCCGCGCCATTCTGGAAGAGATCCTCACCGGGATCGGTAAAGAGAAAAGGCCTGCTGTGGAGGTGATCGAAGACCGCCGGGAGGCGATCACGAAGGGTGTCGGGGTGGCGGAAGCGGGGGATATTGTGGTGGTAGCCGGGAAGGGCCATGAAGACTACCAGATCATTGGCGAAAAACGGATCCATTTTGATGACCGGGAAGAGGTGAGAAGAATCCTTGCACAAGATGTCGGATGAAGGTCTACGATATGAGGAACGAATGTTGCTGACGACGGCGGATGTCTTGAAGGCGACGGGCGGAAAACTCCTCCGGGGGAGAAAAGATCTCCGTTTCATCGGGGTGGCCATCAATTCGAGGACCATCCGGGGCGGAGAACTCTTTGTTGCGATCCGTGGGGAGCGTTTTGACGGCCATGATTTTTCCGAGGCGGCGCTGCAGAAAGGGGCATTGGGCAGGATCGTCCGGGAGGGCTGGACACCGGAAGCGCCGGACCCGATGTATGCCTCCTTGAGTGAATCGAGTTTGATTGCCGTGCCCGATACCCTGCGGGCGCTGCAGGATCTGGCCCATTTCCACCGGATGCAGTTTACCCTCCCCCTGGTAGCGGTGACGGGAACCAATGGAAAAACCTCGACCAAGGAGATGATCTATTCGATCCTTCGGATCGATCGTAAGACCCATCGTTCCCTGGGCAACCTGAACAATCATATCGGTGTCCCACTGAGTCTATTCGGCCTGGGGCCGGCCACGGAAGCGGCGGTTTTGGAATTTGGAATGAGCGGTTTTGGTGAGATTGCACGACTCCGGGAGATCGCACGGCCCAATATTGTGGTGATCACCAACGTGTCGGCGGCGCACCTCATGACCCTGAAAAACGAAGAGGAGATCGCCCGGGCCAAGGCGGAGATCCTGGAGGATCTTCCCCGAGACGGCTGGGCGGTCCTGAATCGGGACGATGACCGTGTTTATGCTATGCGGGAGCGGGTCCGGGGGCAGGTGATCACCTTCGGACAGCATGTAATGGCCGATGTACGGGCCAAAGGGATCACATCCGGGGAGAGCGGTGGCACTCGTTTTCAACTCTGTTATCAGGGAGAAGAGGTCGCAGTGCGCCTGCCGAAGCCGGGCAGGCACCAGGTCGGAAACGCCCTGGCTGCCGCCGCGGCCGCTTTGGCCGCAAAGGTTCCCCTGGAGAAGATCCCTGAAGGAATTGCCGACTCCACCCTCCCTTCGATGCGGTGGGAATCCTTTCTCCTGTCCGGGGGAACCGAGGTGATCAACGATGCCTATAATGCCAATCCGGCTTCGGTGAAGGCAGCCCTGCAGACCGTTGCGGATCTCGGCGGGGAACGAAGAAACATCGCCGTCCTCGGGGACATGCTGGAGCTGGGAGACCTCAGCGAAGAGGCACACCGGGCAATTGGTCGTGCCGTGGCCGACGGGACCTTTACATTTCTCATCGCCGTGGGGCCGCAGGCTCGATGGATTGCCGACGAGGCGGCGCAGAGCGGGATGAAGCCGGACCATGTCCTTCGTTGCGCTGATCCGCGGGAGGCCTCCGACAGTCTGAGAAGAATTCTTGAAAGGCAGGATCGGGTTCTGATCAAGGCCTCCCGGGGGATGGCGTTGGATGAGATTGTGGAAGATCTGAGAAACACGGAATAGATTCGGCCGCCATGAGGCGGCCCCTTGCAGCCCTTTGGGGATGCACTCAGGAAGGACCGAGAGACAGACATGTTGTATCATCTCCTTTATCCATTGCATGAATCGATCAAAATTTTTAACGTCTTTCGGTATATCACCTTCCGCACCGTCGTGGCTGCCTTGACGGCGCTGTTGATCAGTCTGGCCGTCGGTCCCTATCTGATCCGGCGTTTGAAGCAGTATCATGTCGGGCAGAGGATCCGGACCCTGGGGCCGCAAAACCATCAGAAAAAATCGGGCACCCCCACCATGGGGGGGCTGTTGATCCTGATTTCGCTTTTTGTCTCGATGCTGCTCTGGGCGGACCTGACCAACCGGTATGTCTGGCTGGTCCTGATTGCTACCTTCGGTTTCGGTCTCATCGGTTTTCTCGACGATTCCATTAAACTGGTCAAGAACCGTTCCGAAGGTCTTCGGCCCCGGGAGAAGTTCGCCCTCCAGATTGTACTCTCCTTTGTGATCGGCCTGCTCCTGATCCTCTTTCCGGAGGACTCCATTACCACGAGTCTGCCTCTCCCCTTTTTCAAAAAGGCGATGCCCAATCTTGGATGGTTCTACCTTCCTTTTGCCATGCTGGTCATTGTGGGCTCCTCTAATGCAGTGAATCTCACCGACGGACTCGATGGACTCGCCATCGGGCCGGTGATGATCGCCTCTCTCGTTTATGCCGTCATCGTCTATGCTACGGGGAATGTCAAGTTCGCCAACTATCTCCAGATTCCCTATGTGAAGGGGGTGGGCGAGCTCACCCTCTTCTGTTTTGCCATGACCGGCGCCAGCCTCGGTTTCCTCTGGTTCAATACCTATCCGGCCTCGGTCTTCATGGGGGATATCGGTTCTCTTGCCCTGGGGGCGGCGATCGGGACGGTGGCGGTGATCAGCAAGCATGAGATCCTCCTGATCCTGATTGGCGGGATCTTTGTGATCGAGGCGCTGTCGGTGATTATTCAGGTGGCCAGTTTCAAACTGACGGGGAAACGGGTCTTCAAAATGGCGCCGATCCATCACCACTATGAACTGAAGGGATGGGCGGAACCGAAGATCATCGTCCGTTTCTGGATCATCTCGATCATCCTGGCCCTGATGGCCTTGGGGACGCTGAAACTGCGATAGCTTTCGGGAAAGGAAGACCGGTCGAAGTGCACACAATGGACGTGGAAGGTCTATCAGTCATGGACGTGAAAGGAAAGAAAATCGTGGTCGTGGGACTGGCTCGTTCCGGAATTGCGGCGGCCAACCGTCTTAGCGAAGAGGGAGCACAGGTCCGGGTGACCGATTCCAAATCACGGGGCCTGCTGGAACCTTTTTTGCCACAACTGGCTCCGGGCATTGCCGTAGAGACGGGAGGGCATGATGATACGGACTTTGACGAAGCGGACCTTGTTGTTGTGAGCCCCGGGGTCCCCCTTTCCATCCCTCCTCTGGTGCAGGCTCGACAAAAGGGGGTGGAGGTGATCAGTGAGGTCGAACTCGGTTTCCGGCTGCTTCCGGGAGAGTACATCGGGGTCACCGGTACGAACGGAAAGTCGACGACCACTACGCTGATCGGCGCCATGCTCCAGGCAGCTGGCCGCGATGCCAGCATCTGCGGGAATATCGGGACCCCTCTGACGAGCCTTGCCGGCGAGGGGGAAAGGCAACCTGCCCGGGTGGTGGAGCTGAGCAGTTTTCAACTGGAGGGGATCGCCTCCTTCCGCCCCCATGTGGCGGTCCTTCTGAACATTTCACCGGACCATCTTAACCGCTATGCAGGGATGGACGATTATGCCGCTGCCAAGGCCCGCATCTTCATGAACCAGGGAAAAAATGACTTTGCCGTGGTCAATCTCGATGATCCCCGTTGTGAGAGCCTGACCCGGGAACTTGCGGCACAGGTCGTGCCGGTGAGTCTCAATCGCAATGTCGAAGGCGGGGTCTACGTAGAAGGGAAGAGGATGGTCTCCTCTCTACCGGCTTTCCGGGGGGAAATCCTGCCCGTCGATGCGATCCGTATCCCCGGACTTCATAACCTGGAAAATGCTCTGGCCGCCACTGCTGCGGCCCTCGTGACCGGCTGTGATGTTGCGGCGGTCCGTTCGACCCTTCAGGAGTTCCCGGGGTTGCCTCACCGGATGGAGTCTGCCGGTGAAGTGAAGGGGGTCCGGTTTATCAATGATTCCAAAGGAACCAATGTCGGTGCGGTCCTCCGTTCTTTGGAGAGCCTGGATCATCCGGTACACCTGATTGCCGGTGGCCAGGGCAAGGGAACGGACTACCAGGCCTTGCGAAAACCGGTGGCCGACCGGGTCGACTCTCTCGTTCTCATCGGGGAAGCGGCGGACCGGATGGCCGAAGACCTCGCCGGGACGACACGGATCGAGCGTGCGCCATCGATGGGAGAGGCCGTGCGCATCGCCTTTGCGGCGGCACGGCCGGGGGATGTGGTTCTCCTCTCTCCCGGATGCGCCAGTTTTGACATGTTTGCCGATTTTGAGGAACGAGGCACGGTTTTTTGCGCCGAGGTGCGGCGCCTGCAGGGGGCGGGATGAAGAAGTCCTTTGACAAGATCCTCATGGCCGATGTCCTCTTCCTCTGTGTCGTCGGGGTGGTGATGGTCTATTCTGCCAGCGCATACATGGCGATGGACGCCTATCAGGATGAGCACTTTTTTCTGAAGCGGGAACTTCTCTATGCTCTGCTGGGACTGGTCGGGATGCTGGTGATGGCCAACATCAACTATGTCCATCTCCGCTACTTCGTCTATCCATTCCTGGCGATCTGCCTGGCTTTGATGATCCTGGTCCTGATCCCCGGCATTGGTGTCAAGGTCGGCGGAGCACAACGATGGTTGCAGATCGGGAGCATCAAGTTCCAGCCTTCGGAGATGACCAAGATCGGATTGATTCTCTACATGGCTCATTCCCTGAAGCGGAAGGAGGGGAAGATCAAGGATTTTGCCTATGGTTTTACCCCCTATGTCATGATCCTGGGGGTTTTCTTCATGCTCATGCTCCTCCAGCCCGATCTGGGGACGGCCGTCAGCCTTGCCATGGTCGTCATGCTCATGCTCTTCATGGCCGGGACACGGCTCCGTTACCTGATTTCGCTGGCCCTCCTTTCGATCCCCCTGCTCTATGCACTGATCATGGGAGAGGCCTATCGCCGCCGTCGCCTCTCCGCCTTTCTTGACCCCTGGAAAGATGCCGCCGGCGCCGGGTTTCAGATTATCCAGTCCTTTCTGGCCATCGGCAGCGGGGGGCTGACCGGGACGGGACTTGCCCAGGGACATCAGGAACGACTTTTCCTTCCAGAGCCCCACACCGATTTTATCTTTGCCATCATCGGCGAAGAACTCGGTTTTCTGGGGGCCGTTGTTGTAGTGATGGCATTTGCGATCTTTTTCTACCGGGGGATGTTGATTTCCCTGCGGTCTGTCGACCCCTTCGGCCGTTATCTCGCCCTCGGGTTGACGGGGATGGTTTCCATCCAGGCGTTGTTGAACCTGGGGGTTGTGGTTGGTCTGCTGCCGACAAAGGGACTGACCCTTCCCCTGATCAGTTACGGGGGGTCCTCTCTGATGATGACCTTCATTGGTGTGGGGATTCTTTTGAATATCTCCAAGTGGGCGCGGGCGACATGAGAGCCGTGATTGCCGGCGGGGGGACGGGGGGGCATCTCTATCCGGGAATTACAGTAGCCCGGGAGATCCTGCGGCGGGACCCCGAAGGGGCGATCCTTTTTGTCGGCACCGAGGAAGGGCTGGAAACCCGGATCCTTCCGAAAGAGGGTTTTGATTTGGAAACGATTCCCGTGAGCGGCCTGAAAGGAAAGAAAAGAGGGGAACAGCTTCGGGCGTTTTTGCGGCTTCCTCTCGCCCTGACGCGCTCCCTGTCGATCCTCAGATCTTTTCGGCCCGATGTGGTGATCGGGGTTGGGGGATATGCCTCGGGACCGTTGGTCCTGGCAGCCTCTCTGACCGGCCGAAGCGTGGCCCTTCAGGAACAAAACAGTGTACCCGGTCTGACAAACCGTCTCCTGGGAAGGGTTGCGAAGAGGATCTATACCGCCTATGACGAGGCGGCACGATTCTTTCCACGCCGGAAGGTGCTCAATATCGGCAACCCCCTCCGTGCCTGGGATCGTCAGGGAGATCCCGGGACGGCGAAAGGATCTTTTGCACTCGACCCGGACCTCCCCGTTGTTCTGGTGATCGGAGGGAGCCGGGGTGCCCATGCAGTGAATGAGGTAATGATAAAGATGATGAAGGAGAGAAAAGGGGCAGGGGAAAAGGTACAGTTTCTCCACCAGACCGGCAAGGCCGATGTGGAAGCGGTCTCTCAGGCCTATCGTCAGGCGAAGGTCCGGGCCGTTGTGAAGCCCTATCTCTATGACATGGCGTCGGCCTATGAGGCGGCGGACCTGGCCATTTCCCGGGCCGGAGCGATCGCGCTTTCCGAACTTTGTGCAGCGGGGCTCCCCTCCCTTCTGATTCCTTTTCCCTATGCCTCGGACGATCATCAGCGGAAAAACGCCCAGGTCCTGGAACGCCTTGGCGCCGCCCGGGTTCTCCTGCAGGGGGAACTGACTCCGGCACGGCTTTACGGTGAACTGGAGGAGCTTCTGGAAAACCCCGAAAAACTGAAACAGATGGGAAGAGCGGCCCTGGAGTCTGCCCGTCCCGAAGCGGCGAAGGATCTGGTCGATGATCTGGAACGGATCGTGGCACAAGGATGATGAA
>CAYQVN010000013.1:0-13852 GCA_964420895.1 uncultured Nitrospirota bacterium
CCCCCCTGTCCCCTCTGCGAGACGGCGGCTGGTAAGATTTATGCCTTCCTGTTACAAGCCCCTCCCCCCCCTCCCCGCGTCTCCCCTTCACCGCCCCAGGGAATCCAAACGGCGAAATCCTGTGTCGAATGCCATCGGAAGCAAAACCCCGTTCTTGTAGCCCAATACCTCTCTTCCGCCATGTATCGCCCGGGCAGACAGAATCCCCAAGTTTCCCGAAAAACGAAGGAACCGAACAGCTGTTCCGTATGTCACGGACTCGATCATACAGAGATCACCCAGGTGAAAGGGCGCGTCGCCGAAACCATTTGTGCCGGTTGCCATCCCAACATCTACAAAGAACATGTGCTGGATGCCGGACACTCATACGGACCCGGGCCTGCCGGCATCGGAATCAACTGGGACCGCAACATCAAAGTACCGCACTACGGCCAGATGCCCCGGAAAGTCATGGAAATGGGGTGTGATCCCTGCCATGCCCAGGCCGGTGCCACGAACAAACCGTTCTGGGACCCGGAATCGAAACGCTACGTCGACCTTTCGAGCCTCACCTATCGCAACGGCTGTATTGCCTGCCATACCCGTCACCGTTTCAGCCCGGCCGAAGCACGCCGGCCGGAGGCCTGCATGACCTGCCATATGGGACCGGATCATCCCAATTGGGAGGCCTACTCAACATCGAAACATGGCGCTATCTATCTCACGGATGGGAAAAACTGGGAGTGGGGAAAACCGATGGCCGAGGCCGCATATCAGTCACCGACCTGTTCCTATTGCCATATGCTTTATATTGATGAGAATGGGACCCGCCGGTCCAGTCATAACATGTCCCGGAAGATTATCTGGGGAATGGGCGTCCAACCGGCACTGGGGAATTTAAGCGACATCACGCAGTCACCTGAGGCCCGGACAAAGAGGGGTGAAATGATCAAGACCTGTCGCATCTGTCATTCGGAAGTCAAGGCCCGGGAGTATCTCGATTCCGCCGATGCGCACAAACTGATGGGAGATGCCCTGGTGATCGAGGCACGGAACATTCTACACGGACTTTATGACAGCGATATTATACAACCTTCGCGCCGTTCTAAATCCGCCGGTCTTCTGCCGGGAGAACATTATATTGCGACGAAAGATCCGTCAGGAACATTCTGGCCGGCCGGAATGTATTTTGATGTCTCGGCTATCGAACGGGAATATTTCGATATGTTTTTCTTTGCGAACCTTAAATCCTACAAAGGGGCCTTCCACATGAGCCCCGATTATGCCTGGTGGTACGGCTACGCCGATACACTGGGGCACCTGGCCAAGATCCGGGATGAGGCAAAACGATTACGGAAGGAGTTTGAACAGTAGAATCAGTAATATCTCTTCGTGGCTTTTTGCCATTGGTCCTGGGCCTTGAGGATGATTTCGATAAATTCCCGGACAGCGCCCCGGCCGCCGGGTTGCGTGAGGATGAGGTCTGCCTGGCGGCACGTTTCCGGATCGGCATCGGCCACGACGGCGGAAAGTCCGACGCGCCGCATAACCGGAAGGTCGATCAGATCATCACCGACATAGGCGATCTCTTCACCGGAAAGTTCCAGGCGGCCGATGATCTCCTCATAGGCCTCCAGTTTTCTGAGCGATCCTTGGTGGACCTCATCGATTCCGAGTTCCGCCGCCCGGCGGTTGACGATTTCCGAGGCACGACCGGTGATCAGGGCAAAACGGATTCCGACACGCTGCGCCAGTTTGATGCCGTGGCCGTCCCGAACGTAAAAGGTTTTCGTCTCCCCGCCCTGGTTATCATAGGTGATGTTTCCATCGGTCAGGACGCCGTCCACATCGAGAAAGATCCAACGAACTTTTTTCGCCTTCTCGTCGATGGTTTCATCTTTCATGGAAACTCCCTTTCGGTCATCCGCGGAATGTCCCGTATGACCAAACCCGCCGGAAGACCGTTCCGATTCAGGTAATTGTTCCACAGTCTCCCATTCGGCCTGCAGAACAGGGGCGATCACCATCTGGGCAATCCGATCACCTCGCCGGACAGGAAAAGGTTCGGGGCCGTGATTGATCAGGAGGATCCCGATCTCCCCCCGGTAGTCGGCATCGATCGTACCGGGACCATTGACCAGTCCAATCCCGTGCTTGAAGGCCAGACCACTGCGTGGCCGGATCTGTGCTTCCACTCCGGAAGGAAGGGCAATGAAAATACCTGTAGGAATCCGGACACGCCCCCCGGGAGGAAGAACCTGTTCCTGCTCGACCGCAGCGAAGAGATCCATCCCCGCCGCCTGGGCGGTCATATAGGCCGGATAGGATAGGTCGCTGCAGTCTTCCCGTTTACTTACGGGAATCCGGATCTTCTTCATGGGATCAGCTCTTTTTCCTCGACGGGACCGATCGCCGCCAGGGCAATCTGTTCGTCCTGAAACTGTTCCTCCGCAATCTGCTGAATCCGGTCGGCCTTCACCGCTTCAACCTGCCGGACGATCTCATCGATACTCTGGTAACCGTCAAGGGAGATCTCCTGCTTGGCAATCCGGCTCATCACGCTGGAGGAACTTTCAAGACTGAGCATCAGCCCGCCTTTCATGTACTCCTTGGCACGGTGTAATTCTTCGGCAGTCACGGGAGCCTCGGCCAGTTTTTGCAGTTCTTTCCGGATCACATCGAGGACTTCCCCGATCCGGTCGCGGTTGGCCCCGGTATAGATTGTCAGATTCCCCGCATCCCGGTAACTTGCCAGATAGGAATAGACGGAATAGGCCAGGCCTCGCTTCTCCCGGACTTCCTGAAAAAGGCGGGAACTCATGTTGCCCCCTAAGAGCGTATTCAAAATATAGAATGCAAAGCGATCCGGATCAGCCTGGGCAGCACCCGGCAGTGCGAGGCAGAGATGGACCTGTTCAAGATCACGGGTCAGGACTTTTGTGTTTGCAGCATAACGGGGCGGTTCCTGGACCAGAGACGTTTTCCGGGAAGTAAAGTCTTTGAAATGTCCGGCAATGGCTGCAACAAAGTTCTCATGTTCAATGTTGCCTGCGCAGGAGATCACCAGTTTCTCGCCATTGTACATCTTTCGGACATAATCAGCCAACTCCTCCCGGTCAAGGGCAATTACACTTTCCTCCCGTCCGGCCACAGGAAAACCAAGGGGTTGATCCGGCCAGATAAGTTCATTGATAATATCATGGACAAGATCTTCCGGTTGATCCACCTGCATTCGGATCTCTTCAAGGATGACCTGCCGCTCCCGGGCGAGTTCGTTCGCATCGAGGGTGGAATGTAAAAAGATGTCCGCAAGGATATCGAGGGCCTGATCGATGTGCGTATCGAGTACCTTGATATAGTAGGTGGTCTGTTCCCGGGAGGTAAAGGCATTCATCTCCCCCCCCAGGGAGTCGACCTCCATGGCGATATCGAGGGCGCTCCTTTTCTCCGTTCCCTTGAAAAGCATATGTTCGAGGAAGTGAGAGATCCCGTTAACTTCCCGTGTCTCATAGCGACTTCCTGCGGGGACCCAGATCCCGATGCAGATCGATCGGACATGGGGCATCTTTTCGGTAACCACCGTCAGTCCGTTGGGCAGAACGGTCTTGCGGAACAGTCCCTGTGATGATGAATTTTTCATAGTTTTTTTTCGTTAGAAAAAAAAGGAGGAGGCTTTCACCTCCTCCCCGGCACGCTCAGTCCTTTTTATTTATTTGTCATTCTGTTCTCGCATGGCCTCTTTCCGGCTCAACCGGATCTTCCCCTGGCGGTCGATTTCCAGGACCTTGACCATGACCTGGTCCCCTTCTTTGAGGACATCTTCCACCTTGTTCACACGATGTTCAGCCAGTTGCGAGATATGCACCAGCCCATCGGTCCCGGGAAAGATCTCGACAAAGGCGCCGAAGTCCATGATCTTCCGAACCGTCCCCATATAGAGTTTCCCGACCTTCGCCTCTTGGGTGAGGTCTTCGATGATCTTGATCGCCTTTTCACTGGCCTCGGCATCGGCCGTAGCGATCTTGATACTGCCGTCATCCTCCACGTCGATCTTGGCGCCGGTCCGCTCCACAATGCTCCGGATCATCTTCCCGCCAGGTCCGATGACGTCCCGGATCTTGTCGGGATGGATCTTGATGGTAGTGATCCGCGGCGCATGCATGGAGATCTCTCCGCGCGGTTCCTGAATCGACTCCAGCATCTTGTTGAGAATATAGGCGCGCCCTTCATTCGCCTGGGCCAACGCCCGGGTCAGGATCTCCCGGTTGACCCCGGCGATCTTGATGTCCATCTGCAGGGCGGTGATTCCCTTGGCGGTTCCTGTAACCTTGAAGTCCATGTCTCCCAGGTGATCTTCCACTCCGAGAATATCGGAGAGAATGACAACCTCGTCCCCTTCCTTGATCAGGCCCATGGCAATCCCTGAGACCGGTGCATTCATCGGCACGCCGGCATCCATGAGGGAGAGGGTACCCCCGCAGACCGTGGCCATGGAGGAGGAACCGTTCGATTCGGTAATCTCCGACACCACCCGGAGGGTGTAGGGAAAACGCTCATCTTCGGGGATCTGAGAAATAAGGGCACGTTCGGCAAGCGCTCCGTGACCGATTTCGCGCCGTCCGGGACCGCGGAGAAACTTTGCCTCCCCCACACTGAAGGGGGGGAAATTGTAATGGAGCAGAAACCGTTTGGTCGTCGATTCCCCCTGGAGGGCATCGATCCGCTGTTCATCGGAGGAGGTGCCGAGGGTCGTGGTCACGATGGCCTGCGTTTCCCCCCGTGTAAAGAGCGCCGAACCATGAACGCGCGGCAGAAAGCCGACCTCACAGGTGATGTTTCGAACCTCGTTGAAGGCGCGGCCATCGACTCGTTTTTTCTCTTCGAGGATGAGCCGCCGGAGATCTTCCTTTTCAATCTCTCCGCAAACGTCACGGATAAAGCCTTTCCGGCTCCCCTCTTCATCATTAAATTGCGTGATGATTTCGTCCATAACGGCGTTCAGTGCGTGCTGCCGTTCATGCTTTTCCGGCGTGGTATTGACGGCTTGAATCTTTGCCGTTGCAACGGCCCGAATCTCTTCTTCAAGCTTTTTCTCCTCTTCCGTCGGTACGGGCGCTTCCACAACACGCTTGACCGGCGCAATCTTCCGTTGAAGCTCCTCCTGAATCTCCACAATCCGGATGATCTCCCGGTGAGCGAATTCAATGGCCTCGATCATGATCTCTTCCGAAAGCTCATTCGCCCCGGCTTCCACCATGGTCACGGCCTCCCGGGTTCCAGCAACGATCAGATTCAGATCACTCTCCTCCAACTGCTGGAATGTCGGATTGACGATCAATTCGCCATTCATCCGGCCGACACGGACACCGGCGACGGGACCGCCGAAGGGAATATCGGAAATCGCCAGAGCGGCCGAGGCGCCTGTCAGGGCCACGGTGTCGGGACAGTTGTCGTCATCGGCGGAAAGAACGGTCGCAATAATCTGGGTTTCAAAGAAGTAGTTGTCCGGAAAGAGGGGCCGGAGCGGCCGATCGATCAGTCGGGAGGTCAGCGTGTCCATGTTGGTCGGACGACCTTCCCGTTTGAAGAAACCGCCGGGGATCTTTCCAGCGGCGTAAAACTTTTCCTGGTAATTGACGGTGAGGGGTAGGAAATCCTTCCCTTCCCGTGCCGACGTTTCGGATACGGCGGTCACCAGCAGCACCGTCTCTCCATAGGTCATCATGACGGCGCCGGAGGCCTGCTTGGCCACGCTGCCCGTCTCTATGGTAAGGCGTCTTCCTCCTACCTCGGTCTCAACTGTATGTTTCATGGGTTTACCTGTGTTCCTCTCCATTTCCCCTGTTTGCGGAGAAATCAATAAAGGCCTGCACAAGGGACCACAGATAAACGCAGTCAAGGACCGGCGCCGTAGAATAAAGGAGATAATGCCGATCCTCACCTGTGTCCATCTGTGGCAAAGCTGCAGGCCGAATAATTACCGACGAATACCGAGACGGCTGATCACTTGACGATATCGACTGATATCTTTCTTAATCAGATAATCGAGCAGTCTTCGTCGTTTCCCAACCAGTTTTAGCAAGCCACGCCGGGAGTGATGATCTTTCTTATGGGTCTTGAAATGCTCCGTGAGGTACTTGATTCGTTCAGAGATAATAGCAATCTGGACCTCGGGTGAACCGGTGTCGCTGTCGTGACGCTTATAATCGTCAATAATCTCCTTCTTGTTCTCTTTGACTAAAGTCATTGCTTTTTTCTTCCGCTCCTTTCTGTGAATGGGCAACTCTGATTGTGTGGTCTCAAAGACCGTAAGGCAACATTTTCCGGATGATTTTTAGCATATTGCAGCATGGAAGTAAAGAAAATTATGACGGCCGGCAAAAGACCTTTTTCGGCACCACCCGCAAAACACCCTCGGAGGATTCACATCTCCCGATCGCCAGAAACTGACCGCCTGCACCGTAGACCCGTACCAATTCTCCGGCGAGTTTTTCCTCCTCCCTCTCCTGCAGGTCAACCTCCAGGAGGGTCTGGCCGCTGCAGACCTTGATTTCACTTTCGGGGCGAATAATCATGGGCGACATACGAACGAGTGGGCGATCGATGGGAAAGAGCTGGTCGAGGATTTCCGCCCGTTCCGTCTCCAGCAGGACCTGAAGCGGGACGGCATCAGCCTCGGTAAAACCGGCGCTCTCTGTCCTTCGAAGGGCCACCATGTGTCCTCCCACACCGAGATCCCGGCCAATGTCCCGACAGAGGGAACGGATATAGGTCCCCCGGGAACAGCGGACACGGAAATCGATAACGGGCAGATCACAACAAAGATCACCAATTTCATAGAAAGTGACTTTGCGCGGTTTTCGCTCCACCACCTTCCCTTCCCGGGCATATTGATAGAGTCTTTTCCCCCCCTGTTTGAGGGCCGAATACATGGGAGGGACCTGTTCCCGTTCGCCCCGCCAACGGGTCAGGCAGGAGAGGATCTCTGCTTCCGAGATCCCATCAAGATCGTGTGACGCAATCATTGTGCCCGTCCCATCTTCCGTGTCGGTTTCTTCGCCCAGTTTCAGCCGCACTTCATAGGTCTTGGGCAGATCCATCAGGTATTCAACGATGCGGGTTGCCCGGCCGACACAAAGGGGCAATAGCCCCGTCGCTTCGGGATCCAGGGTTCCGGCATGACCGATTTTCCGGATCCCCATCATCCCCCGGCACTTCGCAACCACGTCGTGGGAGGTCCATCCGGCCGGTTTATCGACGACCAGAATCCCGTCGACCGGACTCACTGCATCACCAGTAGATGAGATTTTTCTTTGCGGCATAGGTAAATAATGTGACAAGGAGATATCGAGAGATCCCCGGTCGTGCATGCGAATCACTCCCCCCTTTGAAAAGGAGGGAGTACAACCGGCGCAAGCAGGCTAATCCGGAAGGGCTTCGTCGTCGAGAGAATCGCCGACAATCTTCAGTACCCGTCGGGTAACTTCCGGCAAGGTCCCCTCCAAAACACAGCCGGCGGCATTGTGGTGTCCCCCACCACCGAATTTTTCCGCCACGGCCGCAACATTCACCTTCCCCTTGGAACGCATGCTGATTTTCACGGAAGATCCGGGAACTTCCCGAAAGAGGATCGCGACCTCAACACCCCGGATCGAGCGGGGATAATTTACAAAACCATCGGTATGTTCTTCCCGTGTACTCGTTTGCTCCAGGTCCGTCTGCCGGATGGTCCCCCAGGCAAAACGGCCCTGCCGGCTCACTGTCAGGGTCTGCAGAAAGTTGCCCGTCAACTTCAAGACCGGAAAGGACTTGGATTCATAGACCTGCTCCGCCACCATCCAGGAATCAATCCCGTAAGCCAGCAGTTCCGAGGCAATGGTCATTGCCTGCGGGGTCGTATTGGAATAACGGAAGGATCCGGTATCGGTAAAGATGGAGGTATAAAGGCAAAGGGCCATCGGATAATCAATGGTAACCTCTGACTCCCGTTCCATTTCACGGAGCAACAGATAGACCAGTTCCCCCGTCGCCGAGGCCTTCGCATCAAGAAGGTTGATTTCACCGTCTTGATCATTTGTCAGGTGATGATCGATCACAACCACCGGGAGCGCTGCGGCGGCCTCCACCTTTAATCCGGAACGATCCAGTCCCCCGCAATCGAGCACCACGACCAAGTCGGCATCGTGCGGCAATGTATCCGAAACCAGGATCCGGTCAGCATCCGGCAGAAAAGTGAAGATGTCGGGAACAGGATCCCGATTGATGATCCGCACCTCCTTCCCTGACTTTTGCAGAAAACGGGCCAGGGCCAGTTCGGAACTCAACCCGTCCCCATCGGGATTGACATGGGTCGTAATCACAATCCGATGACATTCGGTGAGGATTTTCTGAACACGTTCAAGATTCCCCTTCTTCATCCTCTTCCTTTCCGTCGTGGAGGGTGTGCAAAAGCTTTTCAATGTGCGCACCATATTCAATGGAGGGGTCAATCTTGAAAATCAGCCTGGGGATCGATTTGAACCGGAGTACGTGAAAAAGTTCGCTGCGGATAAAACCGGCAGCACGGTTTAAACCGGCGAGGACTTCGTCTTTATCGACCTCTTCCAGAAAGACACTGAAATAGACTTTTGCCGTCTTGAGGTCCTTGGCCACGTCTACATCGGAGATGGTCACATGCTTTACGCGGGGGTCTTTGACTTTTCGTAATAGGATCCGCGAGATCTCGGAAATCATGAGATCGGAGATCCGTTCCATTCTGGGGGAAGACATCATCCATTTCCTTGACCATTACATAATTTCAATCTGATGACCGGCCAGTTCCGCACCGCGGAACTGTTCCACAAAACTCAAAATCTTGTCCAGTGAGCTGTTAAGTTTTTTTGCGTCATTGCCAATCATGGCCACACCGATCAACGCCCGCTGATGCAGATCATGATAATCTACTTCCGCCACGGAAACATTGAATTTATTTTTCACCCGCTCCTTGATCGATTTTACGATGCTCCGTTTCCCCTTCAGGGAAGTACATCCCGGAAGATAGAGATCAACGATTAAGGCACCGACGTGCATACCGGAACTCCTGCCATCACACTTGAACCTGACGCAACCGATCGGTATGACCCGGTTCTACTATTCAGGATAGCGCACCTAAAGTTTGGCCGCAACCTTATCAAAGGTATAGAATTCAATAATATCTTTTTGCTTGATGTCATTGTAATTTTCAATGGTCACCCCGCACTCATAGCCGCTGGCAACCTCTTTGACATCATCCTTGAAACGTTTCAGGGACGAAGCTTTCCCTTCGTAAATCACGACGTTGTCCCGGATCAGTCGAATTTGGGCCGATCGTTCCAAGGTCCCGTCAAGCACATAACATCCTGCGACAGTTCCGATCTTGGAAATAGAGAAGACCTCCCGGACCTCGGCTCGGCCGAGCTGACGTTCCTTGAGAACCGGCTCCAGCAATCCTTCCATCGCATCCCGGACATCATGGGCAGCATCGTAGATGACATTGTAAAGGCGAATATCCACATGCTCGGCATCGGCCAGCGCCGCCGCTTTCGGCTCAGGGCGGACATTAAAACCAATAATAACCGCATTGGAGGCCGTTGCCAGATTCACGTCAGTCTCGGTAATCCCGCCGACGGAACCGTGGATTACCTTCAATTCCACCGCGTTCGTACTCAACCGCTCCAGGGTATCCGACAGCGCCTCCACCGACCCCTGAACATCCCCCTTGATAATGATGGGAAGCTCCTTGACCTCACCCTGCTGAATCTGAAGGAAGAGATCATCCAGCGTGACCCGATGTCCTTTGGAGAGCGCCGACTCCCGTAACCGGTTGGCACGAACCACGCCAATCTGCCGGGCCTTGCGCTCATCTGCAACCGCGACAAAGGTCTCACCGGCCATGGGGACGCCGGACATGCCGAGGACCTCCACCGGCATGGAAGGTCCGGCGGCTTCAATCTTCTTGCCCCGGTCATTCAACATGGCCCGGACCTTTCCGGCATAGACACCGCTCACGAAAGGATCTCCGACTTTTATTGTGCCCGATTCCACGAGCACCGTCGCCACCGGGCCCCGCGTCTTGTCGAGGCGGGCCTCGATGATGACCCCCCGAGCTGGACGCTTGGGATCGGCCTGTAGTTCCATCATATCTGCCTGAAGCAGAACCATCTCCAGCAGGGAATCAAGACCGATTCGTTTCTTTGCGGAGACCTCCACAAAGATTGTCTGCCCCCCCCACTCCTCAGGCGTGAGTTTATGCTCTGCCAACTGTTGCTTGACCCGGTCCGCGTTGGCATCGGGCTTGTCAATTTTGTTCACGGCCACAACGATGGGGACCTGGGCGGCTTCCGCGTGATGAATTGCTTCTACGGTCTGCGGCATGACACCATCATCTGCGGCAATCACCAGAATGACAATATCGGTAACTTTTGCGCCCCGGGCCCGCATGGAAGTAAAGGCCTCATGGCCGGGTGTGTCGAGAAAAGTGATCTGACGATCTTTCATCTTCACTGTGTAGGCGCCGATATGCTGCGTAATCCCGCCAGCCTCATCGCCGACGATATTGGACTTCCGGATCTCATCTAAAAGAGAGGTCTTCCCATGATCGACATGCCCCATGATCGTAACGACCGGTGGACGGGGTTCCATGTTTTCAGGGGAGTCCTCGATCTCTTCAAAAAGACCTTCATCCGACTCCAGAGAAACCGCTTGAACCTCATACTCGAATTCTGCCGCCACCAGTGTCACTGTGTCGAGATCAACGGTCTGGTTAACGGTGACCATGGAGCCTAATTCCATGAATTTCATGATCAGATTGTTCACCGGTACATTCAACTGTTCGGCGACTTCCTTCACAGTGGTCGTCTCATCCCAACGGATGAGATTACCCCTCTCTTCCACCACCTCCTGTTCCTGAACGATCTTCTCCTTGACCTTCGCCTTCTCAGCCCGGGTCTTCTTCTTCGGCTTGACCCGGAGTTTCTTCGGTGTACGGCGTACCTGCAACTCCTTCATCTGGGTTGCGCTGATCTTTTTCGGTTTTTTCAGGGCACCGCGGTCAACTTTCTCCGTCTTGAGGCTGATCTTACCCTTCTTCCCCTTGGACTTCTCCTCTTCCGCCCGGGTACGGCTCTGTTTCTCTTTCTTGACCTCTTCCTTCTTGCCCTTCTTTTTCTCTTTTTTCTTGAGTTTCGGTTTTTCTTTTTCCTTTTCGGCAGGTGCCTTTGTCACCGCCTCTTCGATCGGGGTCTTGACCTCCGGTGCTTCAACGGCCGGCGCCTCGGCAACCACTTCAGGCGGTGTTTCCGGGGCCGCCTCCTTCTCTTTCTCGACAGGAGGCGCCTTTTCTTCCGCAGCGACCTTGGCAGGCTCCTCCACAGGCGCTTCTTCCGTCACTTCAGGTTCCGGGGTCTTCTTCCTCTTTCGGCGGACCTTGAATTCCACCTTCGCTTTCGGCTTTTTCCGCACCTTGGGCGCCTTCAGCCCCCCCTTTGAAGAATACTTCTCCCGGACATCCTCCGCCACCTCATCTGGAACGACGGAGAGATTACTCTTGATCTCCGGATGCGCTTTATTGAAGTACTCCAGGAGTTCCTTCGAGGGAATCCCGATCTCCTTGGCAACTTCATGGACTCTCAGCTTTTTATTACTCATAAAACGTTTCACCCCCTACCGGAACTTAATCTGCCTACCATATCAATCAACCGGATCAGCTCCAGACTCGCCTTCTCATCGAGCACCCCAACGACCGGTTGAGGTGCTTTCCCAACGGCCTGCCCCAGACGCTCTCGAGAAAAAAGAATCCGTAACGAAATGTTCTCCTGATCATAGCTGGTACGTTTTTCGGAAGACTCCTCTGCCAACAAGAGCAGATGAATCTCCTTCTTCTTGAGCCTTTTCCGTATTGATTCGCGGCCAACGACGATCTGATTTCCCTTCCGTAAGATACCCAGAAAAGAATGAATTTTTTCTTCCAAAAGTTCGCAAATCTTCTCCTCCAGCCCCACAAGTTCCGTAGCCGGGACCTCGCTCCGCAAAGCATGGGCGAGTGCATTCTTACGCACGGCCTTTTGGATACAGGAAAGGCGGCTGCACAGATAGACGCCCCGCCCCGGAAGCTTCGCCTTAATATCAGGAACCAGTTGACCATCTGGCGCCTGCACAATCCGGATCAGCGCCATCTTTTCAAAGACCTCGCGGCACCCGATACAGGTACGCAAGGGCAAGGCCCTCTTGCCGGGAGTCACTTATGACACAACCTCCTCGTCTTTCGGAGCGGATGTGTCTTCCGGATCCGTTTCTTCACCGGCGCTCTCCTCCTCGCCTGCAGATGTCTCTTCTCCCGAAGGAACCTCCTCTTCCGAAGAGGACTCTTCTCCCGAAGAAACCGCCTCCTCCTGGGCGGACTCAAGATCTTCTTCGGCTTCCTGCTCCGCACGGGCTGCTGCTTCTTCCGCTTCCTGCTCCGCACGGGCTGCCGCCTCTTTGGCTTCTTCCTCTGCACGGATCGCAGCTTCTTTGGCTTCTTCCTTTGCACGGATCGCTGCTTCTTTTTCCAGGACCTTTGCGAGTTCGCCGGCGTGCTCGATAATCTTTTCAGCCGTCTTTCCCCCGACGCCGGGGACGGTCGCCAAATCTTCCGGCGATCTTTCAGAGATCTCCGCTACCGAGGCAAAACCGCCTTCAAAGATGGCCAGCGCCGTTTTTTCACCGACCCCTTCCAAACGGGCGATCTCTTCCAATGCCCGGGCACGGGCGGCACTTTCCGCTTCCGCTTCCTCCTGCTGCTCCTGCAAGGCCTGCTGGTATTCGGCCTCACTCATGATATTGATCTGATGATCCGTAAGCTGCGAAGCAAGACGGACATTCTGGCCCCTTCTGCCGATGGCCAGGGAAAGTTGGCTCTCCTCGACCACGACCAGGGCAGATTTATCTTCTTCATTTACGGCAATCCGGGAGATCGCCGCAGGACTGAGGGCCTTCTCGATCATGTCCCGTGTCACGTCGGTATATTCAATAATGTCGATCTTCTCGCCACGGAGTTCCTGCACCACCGCCTGCACTCGCGTTCCCTTGATCCCGACACAGGCGCCAACGGGGTCCACGTTGGAATCGTTGGAGATCACGGAGATCTTTGCCCGCTGTCCCGGTTCCCGCACAACTTTCGTAATTTTGACGATCCCTTCGTAAACCTCGGGGACCTCGACGGCAAAGAGCTTGATCAGATACTCCGGATCGGTCCGGGAGAGAATCACCTGAGGGGTTTTGCTCGAATCCTGCACGCCTTTAATCAACGCACGGATCCGGTCTCCCCGGTTATAACGTTCGCCCGGGATCCTACCACCATGCGCCAGGATCCCTTCCGCCTTGCCGAGGTCGACCACCAGCGCCCCCCGCTCCATGCGCATCACGATTCCGTTAAGCGTCTCACCAATCCGGTTACCATATTCTTCCAGGATCACTTCCCGCTCCGCTTCCCGCACCCGCTGGACGATGATCTGTTTGGCCGTCTGGGCGGCAATGCGTCCCAGTTCTACCACGTCAAGGCGGACGGCAAATTCGTCCCCGATCTCGATCGTTTCATCGTATTCCTGTGCTTCGGCAAGAGAGATCTCGTGGTGTTCATCCTCTACTTCTTCCACAACTTCCCGGAATCGGTAGGCCTCGATCTCGCCCTTCTGCATATTGACCTCGACCTCAATATCCTCATCCTCGCCATACTTCTTTTTGGCCGCCGTTGTAATGGCAGTCTGAATGGCTTCGACGATCGTCTCTTTGGGGATATTCTTTTCCTTGCCCAAGACATTGATGATCTGGATCAGATTCGGTTCCATGGCATTCTCCTTTAAACTCCCTTCCGCAG